>CALDMA010000346.1 GCA_937915075.1 uncultured Oscillospiraceae bacterium | reverse complement strand
TACTATGTCAACGCCCGCTGGCTCGGCGGCATGATGACCAACTTCAAGACCATGCGCACCCGCGTGGATCGCCTGAACCAGCTCAAGACCATGCAGGCGGACGGCACCTTCGATATGCTGCCCAAGAAGGAAGTCATGAAGCACCTCGGCGAGATCGAGAAGCTCGAGAAGTACCTCGGCGGCGTGAAGGACATGAAGAAGCTGCCCGGCGCCCTGTTCATCGTTGACACCCGCAAGGAGCGCAACGCCATCGCCGAGGCGCACAAGCTCGGCATCCCCGTTGTCGCCATCGCCGATACCAACTGCGATCCCGACGAGATCGACTATCCCATCCCCGGCAACGATGACGCCATCCGCGCCATCAAGCTCATCGCCTCCGTGATGGCCAACGCCATGATCGAGGGCAAGCAGGGCGAGGTCACCGAGGACGCCGCGGCGGAGAAGGCCGAGGGCGAGGCTCAGGCCGAAGCCTAATTTTACGAGGAGGACAAGAATATGGCTATTAGTGCTGCTGATGTGAAAAACCTGCGCGAAATGACCGGCGTGGGCATGATGGACTGCAAGAAGGCTCTGACCGAGTGCAACGGCGACATCGACAAGGCGATCGAGTACCTGCGTGAAAAGGGTCTCGCCGCTTCCGCGAAGAAGGCCGGCCGCATCGCTGCCGAGGGCATGGCTTACGCCACCGTCATCGACGGCGTGGGCGTCGTGGTCGAGGTCAACGCCGAGACCGACTTCGTCGGCAAGAACGAGAAGTTCCAGAACTTCGTCAAGGGCGTCGCCGCTGTCGTCGCCAAGGAAGACCCCAAGGATCTCGAGGCTCTGATGGCTGCTCCCTACGGCAACGGCCGTACCGTTGAGCAGGAGCGTCAGGAGATGGTCCTCGTCATCGGCGAGAACATCCAGGTCCGCCGCTTTGCCCGCTTCGCGGCCAACACCTCCACTCCGTATATCCATGCCGGCGGCAAGATCGGCGTGCTCGTCAACTTCAAGGTCGACGGCGGCATCGACGCCACCGAGATCGCCAAGGACGTCGCCATGCAGATCGCGGCCCTCAATCCCCGCTTCTGGGATAAGAGCCAGGTTTCTCAGGACGTTCTCGACGAGGAGAAGAAGATCATGATGGCTCAGATGGCCAACGACCCCAAGATGGCCAGCAAGCCCGAGCAGGTCCGCGAGAAGATCGTCATGGGCAAGCTCAACAAGTTCTATTCCGAAAACTGCCTGCTCCAGCAGGAGTTCGTCCGCGGCGACGTGTTCACCGGCACGGTCGAGCAGTATATCGCCGACGCCGCCAAGAAGCTCGGCGGCAAGATCGACTTCGTGGACGCCGTCCGCTTTGAGAAGGGCGAGGGCATCGAGAAGAAGCAGGAGAACTTCGCCGAAGAGATCGCTTCCATGATCAAGGGCTAAGGCTCTCAATCGAATAAACAAAAAGCAGCCGCACAGCGGCTGCTTTTTTCTTATGCTTCGGTCCCTGTGATGGTTCCGCCGCCGAGCACGGTATCGCCGTCGTAGAGCACAACGGCCTGTCCCGCGGTGATCGCGCGCTGAGGCTCGTCGAAAATAATCGTGACGCTGCCGTCGCCGTGCGTGCAGACCGACGCGGGCTGCTCGGTATGCCGATAGCGGACCTTCGCCTTGGCGCGCAGCTCACGCGGCGGCGCGGCAAAGGCGATCCAGTTGAAGTCGTTCGCGGTCAGCGTGCGGGTGAAGAGGGAAGCGTTCTCGCCGAGCTCGATGCGATTCTCCGCGGCGTCGATCCGCCGGACGTAGAGCGGTGCGTCCGCCGCGACGCCGAGCCCCTTGCGCTGCCCGACGGTGTAGCGGATGATGCCGCGATGCTGTCCGAGCACGCGGCCCGAGCGGTCCACAAGGTCGCCGCGGGGATATTGCCTGCCGGTATATTGCTCGATGAACCGTGCATGGTCGCCGTCCGGAACAAAACAGATATCCTGGCTGTCGGGCTTGTGCGCGTTGTAAAAGCCCTGTGCCTCGGCAATGCGCCGCACCTGTGATTTGTGCAGGACACCGAGCGGGAAGCGCGTATGCGCGAGCTGCGTCTGTGTGAGCGCGTAGAGAACATAGCTCTGGTCCTTGCTCTCGTCCAGCGCCTTTTTCAGCAGCCAGCGTTCGCCGCACCGCTCGATGCGGGCGTAGTGCCCGGTCACGACGGCGTCGCAGCCGATCAGCTCCGCGCGCTCGTAGAGCCGGGCAAACTTCAGATAGCGGTTGCAGTCGATGCAGGGGTTCGGCGTCACCCCACGCTCGTAGGCGGAGATGAAACGGTCGATGACCTGATGGGCAAAGTCGCCGGTAAAGTTGAACACATAGTAGGGGATGCCCAGCCGCTCGGCTACGCCGCGCGCATCCTCGACGTCGGAGAGCGAGCAGCAGCTTTTTGCGCGGCCGATGCCGGCGTCCTCGTTGCGGAAGAGCTTCATTGTAGCGCCGACGCAGTCGCAGCCCTGCTCCTTCATCAGAAAGGCGGCCACGCTGGAGTCAACGCCGCCGCTCATAGCGATCAATACTTTTTCCATGGCATTTCCTCAAAGTAAAAACGGTCGTTCTCCGCACAGCTTTTCCTGCCATGCGGGCGAGTGCCCGCGAAGCGTGGCGATGGCCTTTGGGATCTCGGCGAGGAGATAGTCGATCTCCTCGTCGGTGTTTTCCGCACCGAGGCTCAGACGCAGGGCGCTGCCGGCCAATTCGGGCGGCAGACCGAGCGAGAGCAGGACGTGGCTCGGCTCAAGTGAGCCGGAGGCGCAGGCGCTGCCGGAGGAAGCGCAGATGCCCGCGGCGTCGAGCAGGAGCAGCAGGGCCTCGCCCTCGACCCCCTCGAAGCAGAAGCTGACGTTTCCTGGCAGGCGGCAGATGGGGTCTCCGTTGAGACGGCTGTGCGGGATCGCGGACAGCCCGGCGATCAGACGGTCACGCAGGGCGGCGACATGCGCGGCGTTTTCCTCCATGTGCGTACATGCCTCTTCCAAGGCGGCGGCCATGCCGACGATGGCGGGCAGATTTTCCGTACCGGCACGTTTTCCTCGCTCCTGTGCACCGCCCTCGATGAGCGGAACGAGCGGCGTGCCGCGCCGCGCGTAGAGGACGCCCGCGCCCTTCGGCCCGTTGAACTTGTGCGCGGAGAGCGAGAGCAGGTCGATGCTCTGCGCCCGCACGTCAATGGGAAGATGCCCCGCGGCCTGCACGGCGTCGGTGTGGAACGGGATGCCGCGCTCGCGGCAGAGCGCGCCGATCTCGCCGATTGGCAGCACGGAGCCGATCTCGTTGTTGGCGTACATCACGCTTACAAGGCAGGTGTCGGGCCGCAGAGCGGCGGCGACCTGCGCGGCTGTGACGGTGCCGAGCGGACCGACCGGCAGCAGCTCGACCGTGAAACCGTCGCGGGAAAGACGCTCGAGCGTGTGCAGCACGGCATGGTGCTCGAAAGCGGTGGAGAGAATGTGCCGCCTGCCGTGCTTTGCGCCGTTCTGCGCGGCGGAGAGCAGCGCCTGCGTGTCGCTCTCGCTCCCGCCGGAGGTAAAGGTGATCTCATCCGGCCGGCAGTTCAGACAGCGCGCGACGGTATCCCGCGCGTGGACCAGAAGCCGGGAGGCTGCCTGTCCCGCGGCGTGCGGGCTGGAGGGATTGCCGTAGAACTCCGTGAAGCAGGGGAGCATGGCGGACAGCGCGTTTTGGCTTAGCTTGGTCGTGGCGGCATGATCGGCATAGACTTTCATATTGGACGCCTCATAAAGCATAGTGTTTTGATAGGATATAGAGAGTATAGGCGGAAAAGCCTATCTTGTCAATAGGAATATGAGGAACGGGGAGAAAGCGGATATTTGTACATTCTGCCGAATTTGCCGCACAGAATTTTGCAGGAGCAATGCAATTAAAATTGCAAAAATCCTTGTAAAGAGACGCGGAAAATGCTATAATAATTAAACTTATCGGGTAAATCCACCCGAGAATGAATTTTTTCGCAGGAGAGATTGCGTTGGGTACCCTGTCCGACCTATGGAATTCACTTGATTTTTCGGCAATGCTGTCGGCGCTGATGCGCCTGATTGCCGTATTTTTATGCCTGACGGTCCACGAGACCTGCCACGGCCTCGCAGCCTATGCGCTCGGCGACCCGACCGCAAAGCGGGAGCATCGGCTGAGCCTGAACCCGCTGCACCACATCGACTGGGTGGGTCTTGTGTGTATGCTGGTGCTCGGCTTCGGCTGGGCGAAGCCCGTGCCGGTGGATATGCGCTATTTCAAAAAGCCGAAGCAGGGCATGGCACTGACGGCGCTCGCCGGACCGGTATCGAATTTTGTGCTGGCGCTGCTTGCCCTGCTGTGCGCGCGGCTCGTCTATCATCAATACGGCGCGCTGTGGGATTTCGTGTTTGATCTGCTGCTGACGACGGCGTATCTGAGCGTCGGCCTCGGGCTTTTCAACCTCATTCCTATCTCGCCGCTCGACGGCTCGAAGGTGCTCTTTGCCTTCCTGCCGGACAGCGCGTATGAGAAGCTGATGCGCTACGAAAAATACGGTATGATCGCGCTGCTCGTGCTCGTGTGGCTCGGCGTGGGCGACAATGTGCTCAGCAC
>CALDMA010000345.1 GCA_937915075.1 uncultured Oscillospiraceae bacterium | reverse complement strand
CATCGAGGACGTCATCGGCATTCCTGCAATGGACGCGCCGCGCATTTCGGCCAAAATGGGGCTGAATATCGACGCGGTGCTCGAGGATATCGTCCACAACCTTCCCGCGCCCAAGGGCGACCCGAACGCTCCGCTCAAGGCGCTGATTTTCGACAGCTATTATGACGCCTACCGCGGCGTGATCGTCTATATGCGCCTCAAGGACGGCAGCATCAAGCCCGGCATGGAGATCAGGATGATGGCGACCGGCGCTACCTTCAAGGTGCTCGAGTGCGGCCTGATGCGTCCGCTGGGGCTTGAGCCTGCTAAGCAGCTCGAGGCCGGTCAGGTCGGCTACTTCACCGCCAGCATCAAGGACGTCCACGAAACGCAGATCGGCGACACCGTGACGGGCGCGGAAAATCCCGCGAGCGAGCCGCTGCCCGGCTACCGAAAGGTACGCTCGATGGTTTACTGCGGCATCTATACCGAGGACGGCAGCAAGTACCCCGACCTGCGCGACGCGCTGGAAAAGCTCCAGCTCAACGACGCCAGCCTGACGTTTGAGCCGGAATCGTCCGTCGCGCTGGGCTTCGGCTTCCGCTGCGGCTTCCTCGGGATGCTGCACATGGAGGTCATTCAGGAGCGGCTCGAGCGCGAATTCGACCTCGACCTCGTCACCACCCTCCCAAGCGTCATTTACGAGGTCTACAAGACCGACGGCACGATGGTGCGCGTCGATAATCCGCACAACTATCCCGATCCGAGTGTCATCGAGCACGCGGAGGAGCCCTACGTCAAGGTCACCATCGTCACGCCGCCCGACTACGTCGGCAACATCATGCCGATGTGTCAGGAGCGCCGCGGCGAATTCAAGGATATGCAGTACCTTGATACCTACCTCGTCGAGCTGCACTACGAAATGCCGCTCAACGAGATCATCTACGATTTCTTCGACGCGCTCAAGGCCAACACCAAGGGCTACGCCTCACTCGACTATGAGCTCTCCGGCTATCGCCGCAGCGAGCTTGTGAAGGTCGATATGCTGCTCAATGGCGATCAGGTGGACGCGCTGAGCTTCATCGCGCACAAGGATAAGGCGTATCCCCGTGCCCGCCGCCTGTGCGAAAAGCTCAAGGACAACATTCCCCGCCAGCTTTTCGAGGTGCCGGTGCAGGCCGCCATCGGCGGCCGCGTCATCGCGCGCGAGACGGTCAAGGCCATGCGCAAGGACGTGCTCGCCAAGTGCTACGGCGGCGACATCACGCGCAAAAAGAAGCTGCTCGAGAAGCAGAAGGAGGGCAAAAAGAAGATGCGCAACCTCGGCACGGTGCAGGTGCCGACGGAGGCGTTCCTCGCCGTCCTCAAGCTGGACGAATAAATTTTCGGATTGGAGGCTTTTTCATGCTTTTGGATCATTATGTCAGCGCCATGCCCTGCTGGAAGGGCCGCGTGGACAGCGACACGGATTACGACGCCTTCCGCTGGCACCAGTGGGTGCAGCCGCTTGATCTCAACGACGGCGGCGCGCCGTTCGACGGAGCGCTCGGCTTTGCCTTTGTCGGCTTTTGCAGCGACAAGGGCGTGGCGCGCAACAAGGGCCGCACAGGCACGGCGCTCGCGCCGGACTTTGTGCGCGGTCAGATGTCGAACCTGCCCTGCACCTTTTCGCAGGAGGTCAAGCTCTTCGACGCGGGCGATATCGTCTGCGATGAGATATCCCTCGAGGAGGGCCAGCGTGAGCTGGGCCTCGCGGTCGAGGAGATATTGCGCCGCGGGCTCTTCCCCATCGTGCTCGGCGGCGGCCACGAGACGACCTTCGGCCACTTTCAGGGCCAGCACAATTACCTCAAGAACAAGGGCCGCACGCCGGAGCTCGGCATCGTGAACTTCGACGCGCACTTCGACCTGCGCCCCTACGATATGGGCAATTCCTCCGGCACGATGTTCCGCCAGATGGCGGACGTGTGCAGAGCCGAGGGAACGCCGTACCACTACTTCCCCATCGGCATCCAGCAGCACAGCAACACCGTGAGCCTGTTCAAAAAGGCGGAGGAGCTGGGCGTGGACTATGTGCTCGCCAAGGAGATCCAGGGCAGCAACATGGAGTCCATTTTGGAGCGCATGGATACCTTCCTCTACCGCTGCCGCGACGCCTACATCACCGTCTGCACGGACGTGTTCTCCTCGGCGTTCGCGCCCGGCGTCAGTGCGCCGCAGTCGCTCGGACTCGATCCCGAGGTCGTGCTGCCGCTGCTCAAGCACGTTCTGCGCACGCGCAAGGTCCGCGGCTTCGATATCTGCGAGATATCCCCGCGCTTCGATCAGGACAACACCACCGCCAACCTCGGCGCGGTCATCATCTTCGCGGTCATCAATACGCTCTGCCGCATGAACGGCCTGGAATACGCTGCTGAATAAACGGCGGACCCGATGAAAAAAGAGACGAAAGCGTGCGCTTTCGTCTCTTTTCTTATGCCGTTATCCGAAAAACAGCGGGCCGTCATCATGGTCGATGTAGCGGTCGCTGCGCGAGCTGACGCGCACGAGCTTCATCGACACGGCGAACAGCGCGAGCACAAAGACAAGGAACACCCATTCGCAGCTGGGGTCCTCCATCGTGGCGATGAAATCATAGGCGCCGTGCAGCAGTGCGGGCATCAGGACCGCCATCGTGCGGCAGCGCTTGGCGTTCACGAGGTCGCCGTCGTTGTCATAGCGCTTGGCGCGGCCGTAGTAGACGCCCATGAACACGCCGAAGCAGGCGTGGCCTGGGACCGCGGTCACGGCGCGCACGAGCGCGGTGCTCAGGCCGTACATGGCGACGTAGCCGAGATTTTCCCACAGGGAGAAGCCGAGCGAGACGAACACGGCGTACACCACGCCGTCGAACTGGCAGTTGAAGGCGTCGGAGCGCCATGTCCGGCGTCGGAGCAGAATATACTTCGCGCCCTCCTCGGAAAAGGCGACAATGACAAAGTACATGATGATGTTGTAGGGCAGGGAATTTTCCGCATAGACGCTCCCGAGCAAGGCCGAGCCGAGCTCCTCGAGCACCATCGCGATGACCGTGGCGAAAATGCCGCGCAGGATCAGCGAGAGCAGCAGTCCTGGCGGCTCCGGCTCCAGACGGTCGGCGCGATAGACCCTGATGAGCAGAAAGACCGCCGGTACGACCGCCGCGGCGATCAGAATGGGATTCATGTAAAGAAGAAACATAGGGCACCTCTTGAGCATTGGTTTGCAAGCTGATGATACGCCATTTTTCGCTGTTTGGCAACGTCCGCGCGAAAAATTTTCAGCGCGGCTTGCCGCGCCGCGGCAAAGCGGATATAATAGGAGCAAGAATTTTCCCGACCGAAGGAGACTGACTATGCCGCAGCTTTTATTTGTGGACGCCTGCGTGCGGGGCGCGGAGTCCCGCTCCCGCGCGCTCGCCGAACGCTTTTTATCGTCCTACGCCGCCGCGCACCCGGACGCCGCGATCCTTCGCCGCGACCTCATGCGTGACCGTCTTGAGCCGCAGTATCCCGAGGTGCTGGCCCGTCGCGACGCGCTGGCCGCCGCGGGAAGGCTCGACGATCCGCTGTTCGCCGACGCATGGCAGTTTGCCCGCGCGGACCGTATCGTGCTCGCCGCGCCGTTCTGGGAGCTATCCTTCCCGGCCATTCTGAAAATTTACCTCGAGCGCGTTTCCATGCGCGACATCACCTTCGGCTACGAGGAAAGCGGGCTTGTCGGCCGCTGCCGCGCGGAGAAGCTGCTGCTCGTCACCACACGCGGCGGGGATTACTCCCTGCCGGAGACGGAATGGATGGAGATGGGCGCGCGCCAGCTCAAGGCGCTGTGCGCCATGTTCGGCATCCCGAAATTTGAGCTGCTCTGCGCCGAGGGGCTGGACGACGAGCGCGTGGACGCGAGCTCACGGATGGACGACGCCCTTGCCCGCGCCGACGCGCTGGGAAAGACCTTTTGACGCGAAAGAGGAGAAGGCTGCGGCCTTCTCCTCTTCCCTTTTACAGCTCCAGCGAAAGCTGCTCGCGCTCGAGCCCGCTCGGGTCGATGCCGAACTCGCTCGGCAGAAAGCGCGGGCAGACGTTTTCCGAGGTGCAGATGACCGACGCGGCCAGCCGTGTGCCGATCTCGCAGGCCTCCGCCATCGTCTTGCCGTAGGTCAGGCCGATGGTCACGCCCGCGAAGAAGGCGTCACCCGCGCCGGTGGTGTCCTTCACGTCCACCTTCTTGGCGGGGCACCAGCCCTCCTCGCCGTCATTCGTGGCGTACACCGCGCCCTGCGCGCCCATCGTCACCACCATGCGCGGGATCTGCGCGCTGCGGATGCGCGCGGCGAGGAGCTTCTGCATCTCCTGCGGCGTTTTGTCGTCGTAATCCTCGGAGAAGAGGATGCCTGCCTCCTGCTGGTTGCAGACGAAGCAGTGCGTCGAGCGGAAGAAGTCGCGCCGCTCCACCGCGATGCTCATGTTCGACACCACCGCGTACACCGGCTTCTGATATTTCTCGGCAAGGGCAAAGACCTTCTTCACGATCTCCTTATCCATGTCGATCTCAAAGGCGATGCTGTCGGCGCGGGAAACGATCTCGTCGCCCTGCTCCTCCAGAATGGTCAGGATCGGACGGAGGTCAGGCCGCTTGGAGATGGCCGCCACCACATCGCCGCCGTTGTCGAAGATGGCGAGCCAGGTGCCCATGCCGTCCTTCGTCACGCGGATGTAATCCGTGTTGACCTTATGCGCCTTGAGCTTGCGCACCACGTCCGCGCCCGCGCCGGTGTCGTCCACCAGACCGATGAAGGTCGGCTGCAGCTCAACGTTGGCAATGTCCTCCACGATGTTGCGGCTCACGCCGCCGTGCATCTGCTCCACCCGGCCGGCGTTGCGCCCGCCGGGAATGTAAACGTCCGAGGGGTAGCCCTTGATGTCTACAAAGACTGCGCCCAAAACGACAATACCCATTTCTCGTCTCTCCGTTTCGTTGGTTTCTGCTCCCATGATAGCACACTTTCCGCGGACTGCAAGTCCTTATCTTTTTTCCGCGCGCGCGGTGCGGCGGTACTCCGTCGGCAGCGCGCCGCAGGCCTTGCGGAACTCGGCGGAGAATTTGCTCGCGCTCTCGTAGCCGATGGCCGCGGCGATCTCGACCATGCTCGCGTCCGTTTCGCGCAGCAGCTCCGCCGCGCGCTCCATGCGGTGCTCGCGGATGTGCGCGGCGATGGACTGCCCGTAAACGGCCTTGAAGACCTCCTTCATCGTGGAGGGGTTCATCAGGAAGCGGCGCGAGAGCTCGTCGATGGTGATGCGGCTGGAGAGGTCCGCGGTCAGCGCCTCGTGGACGCGGCGGATGGTCTCAAGCTGCTCGGCGCTGCACCCGTGCGCGCCCTCGAGCGCGTGCGCGTCGAGCGGCGGCAGGTGCGGGACGGAGGCGACGTCCTCGCCCTCCTCGGGGCAGGCGATCTCCACGGTGCGCTCGATCATGCGGTGCAGCAGCTGCGCCTGCTCGCTCTCCGCGGCTTTGTAGTAGACCTCCTTGCCGTCTCGGCGGCTGACGATCAGTCCGCTCTCGCGCAGCTGCCGAAGGTGATGCGAGAGCGCGGGCGGGCTCATGCCCATCATGGCCGCGAGGTTGACCACGCACTCCTCGCAGTGGCACAAAAGCCAGAAGAGCCGCACGCGGCTCGCGTCGGAGAGCTGGCGGAAGACCAGCGCGACAGTTTGAAAATAGTCGGTCCTGCGGAGGTACTCCTCCAATTCATGCAGATGCGAGGAATCCTCGTGCTGATGGGGAAGCTCAAACGGTTCCATATTTTCGCTCCTTTTCCGGCGGTTTTGCGCATCGAATCTCCCGTTTGGCAGGACTTTTCGCCCGTTCGGCAGAGAACGCAGCGAAGCCCTTGACTTTTTCGG
>CALDMA010000344.1 GCA_937915075.1 uncultured Oscillospiraceae bacterium | reverse complement strand
GGGGCGTACCGGTTTCGACGGGGGCAGTGAGGCAAGAGCAGCGGGCAGAGGCGCCTGGCCTCTATAAAACGGGCAACTTTCAATTTAACTGACAACGATAACATCGTTCTGGCTGCTGCTTAATTAGCGGCCCATCCGCCCCGGAAGGACCACGAGCCGGGCTCGGGTGTGATTTGAGTGGTGACCGTGTGTACGTTAAGCTTTGCGCGTACCATGCATCATGAAGCTACCAAACCGTGCAGGATGACGGCTTCCGTCACGGTGAGGGAATGTAAATAACCGTCTGCGCCCGGAGATACTGTTGTCAAATTGTTTTCGGACGGGGGTTCAACTCCCCCCGCCTCCACCAAATCAAGAAATCCCGCAATCCTAGTGATTGCGGGATTTTTCTAGTATTTATCGGAATTTCAGCAGTTTCGCAGCCGCTGTAACCCTGCTTTTCAACGCAGCATTTTGCGTTCTCGTGTGCAACTTTTTCGGCCAAAATGCACACAAAAATGCACACGGATTCTTGCCTCATTCTTCCACGCATGGTATAATAGACATGTTCCGAACCTCCCAAAAGTGCAGCGATTCGGAAACTGCTTCAAAGCTGTTTCCAAAGCCCCGCCGATTCACCACCTTGGCGGGGCTTTTCCATACCATTTTGGCTGTCCTGCGTTCTCTGGTTGTGCACGGCCTGCTCCGCCAGACGCGCCTCGAAGACGTTGAATTTGCCGTCGATGTACTTGTACATCTCGAGCATCTTCTGGTCCTGGTACGTGTTCGCATCGCGAAGCGCGATGTCGCTCTTGAGCTTCGAGATCTCCTGAGACTGCTCCAGCTCGTACCGGTTTACGGTGTGGTCCTCGCTGCACGTGCCATCACGCGCACCAAGAAGTCCGAGACCGCCGCCGTTCAGCAGCCCCAGCGCCGAACCGATGATGCCCGTCGTAAGGCCGGCGTTCGCTACGCCTCTGCTCGCAAATTCTGCCATAGTGGTTCCTCTTTTCATAATGAATTTGAGGTTGGCCAACCACAGCTATATCGTAAAGCAAAAACGCCCTGAGTTTATCCAGATCAAGGACAAACTCAGGGCGTTTTCTGCTCAATTTTCGTTCAAACCTTCCCACGGATCGAGCGCAGGTCGTTGTTGACCGTCCCGCGCGAAACGTCCAGCTCTGCCGCGACGTCCTCAATGGCCCAGCCGCGCTGATAGTACAGCGAGAAGACCCGCCTCTCCCTGTCTGTCAGCCACGGCGACGCGCTCATTGCCTCCAGCTGTGATACCGAATACTTGTACTTCATCGCCGTCCCTCCTTAGAACGGATTGCTTTCCGGCTTCCACTGCGCGTTGCAGCTCTGCCAGAGCTTCGCCTTTGCCGCCTTGCTCTTGAGCCCGAGCTTTCGAACCGCCGCGGCCGCCTCCTCCTGCGTGACGCTGCCGTTCCCGTCCGCGTCTGCGGTCGTGCGGAACTGGATGTACTGCGCAAGGCTCACGCCGTATTTCTCTGCGTCGGCCGCTTTCGCGACCCATCCGTCGAGCTTGTAGTCGCTGACCTTCGTCTTCGCAATGGCGTTTGCGTACTCGTAGACCATGGAGACCATTTCGGCCTTGTCCGCGTCATCCGCCTTCTTGTAGTAGTCCGTCCCGACGAGCTCCGTGACGAGCTTGTAGGACGTCTGCCCCTTCTCCGTCGCATACGTGACATACTGCTCGCCCGTCAGGTCGACTCGCTTTCCGTCCACATTGAAATACTTCGCCGCGCGAGACGGGAACACCGCCGAAGCGCTCGTTTCGCCATAAAGCCGTTCAAGCTCCTTCTCCATGTCGCTGCTCTCGATCGTCGAGGCATACGCCGGGTTCAGGAAGTTGTTCATGCCTCGGACGAATGCGGAGTTCGTCGTCTCGCGTCTGCCCCATGCGTCGATATACGGGATCTGGTTGTAGTCCCAGCCCGGCGTTCTGCTGCTCGCCTTACCGAGCGCATACTGCATGTCGCCCGTCAGGAAGCTGTTTTTCTCCGTGTACGTCGTCATTCTGTCCGCCTGCGCCGTCCGCTCGGCCTGACCGAGGATCGTCGGGATCGCCTGCGTCAGATAGCTGGTCGCCGCGCTTGCGATTGCGTTCGTCATTCCGCTCAGTCCCTCCTGCGACGCGTAGCCGATCGAACTGAATATGTCGTTCAGGCTTTGCAGGCACGTCATGGACAGCAGCGGCTCAGAGACATTCTTTACTGCGTTCAGTATCGCCGATGGCGTAACGCCGTCGCCCGTGGTCTGCATTTCCTCGTACAGATTGACGCCGATAAAGAACGGCAGCGCTTCCGGCGCGAGCCAGTCGAGCGTATAGCTCTGGTCGCCGATGATCATGGAGTAGTCCTGCTGGCCCTGAAGATCGGCAAATTCCCGTTCGTCGTCGTCTCCGGCCCCGAGGCCGCGCACAACGCCCTGCGCCGCCAGATAAATGCCAAGTCCGAGGAGCCCCGTACCGGTCAGGCCGGCCGAAATGCTGTCGATGGCCTCTGCCGCCGTGCTGTTGCCCTTGCGGACGTCAAACATGGCTTTTTTCAGGCCGTTCAGGAAACCGAGCGGGGAATACTCCACGCCGCGCGCCAGAATGTTCGCCGGGGTCTTGCGGAACGGAAGAACGCCCTCGAGCAAAACGCTGGCCGCCCTTCCATACGTGTTCTCGCCGTCGTACCGACCCAAGCCGCTGACCCACTCGCTGAATGCGTTCGTATCGTGGTACGTCGCTTTCTGCGCTTCCTTGATGGCGTAAGTCCTTGCCTTAAAGAGCTTCACCTCGTCTGCCGTCCCGTTTCTGACCTGCTCCGCCGTGACGCCGGACGCCTTGCAATACTGCGCAAATGCAAACGCGTAATGTGGCTTGGAGAACCACACATCTTCGATTTCGAGCGCGTTGCTGTTTCCCTTTCTCGCCGCTTCCAGCAGCCGACCGCCGGTCTTGTTCCATGTCTGGAATCTCGTGTTGCCGAAGATCCTGCGTCCGGCCTCGACCTGCTGGTTCTGCATCGCGCTGTCGGAGTATTTCCTACCGGCCGAGATTTCGTCGGCAACGTTCTTGTAGTCCGCCCAGCCCTCTTGAAGGAGCGCGCGTCCGGCTTTGCTCGTCAGAACGGGCGATTTTGACCGCTCGATTTTTCCGCCGCTCACAACAGAGACGGCTTTCTCGATGCCCGTCGCCGTCACGTTCTTTATGGCAACCGGGATCGCAAACCCGAAGTTTCCGGCGATGTTCCGGATGTGCGTGCGCGGGTTCAGGAGCATCGCCAGATACCGCCACGCGTTCCAGCGGTCGCGGAATGTCGTGGGGACCTGCTGTCCGATGTCCCGAAACAGCTTTTCACCGGCTGCGTCGCGTTCCTCGTCGGTCTTCGCGTTAAGAAATTCCTCGGCGTATTCCTCGTTGATCTTGAGCTTCGGGGCCTTGTCCTTGTATCGCCGCTTGAGCTCTTCCTGAATGTTCGCGACCGACCGGCTGACCTGGTACAGCTGCGCCTCCGGCGACATCTTTTTCAGGAGCCGCGTCGCCTGTACCGCCTGCGCCGCGTTGTGCTGCTGCGTCACGATCTTCCCGAGGATGTCCATAGCCGTATTCATGTCGCCATCGTTGACAGCGTTGTTGTAAAGCGCCCAGCCAATGGCCGTGTTCTTCTTGCTGATGATACCCTTGTCCGCCGCCTTCGACCAGTCCGTCAGCGCCGTCGCCCAGCCCTTGTTCTGGATCGTTCCCTTCGCGTCCTCGATGGCCGCCTTGTCTGCGTACCGGGTGTACGAGAAATCCCCGTCGAGCACCGCCTGCTCGATGGTCGGCAGCGCCGCATCCGGCGTCACGTTCGATTCAAGGATCGTCCGCACCGTCTGCGAGAGATACTTTCGCTCGCTCGTCTTCTTCGGCAAGGCGACCTCGCGCGAAGGATTCTCGCCGGGCTTGATCGTCCCGTATGCCTCGCGCAGCTTGTCAAGCGCTTCCTGCGTCCGCGTCCTGCCCTCGCTCGTGAGTGTTTCGATCCGCTCGGCCGCCTGTGGGGCCGCCTGCTTCATCCGGTCTCCGGCAAGCAGATTGATGAGCTCGTTCGCGCAGTACTCTGTCGCTTCGGTCATGTAGTAGCTGTGCGGGTTCGAAAGCTCCGGACGCATCTTGTCCAGCGCGTCCGCGATAGACAAAAGCGCGTCGGACTCTGCGAGCGCGCCCGGTTTGAAAATGCCCGGATATTTTCCGCTCAGTCTCTCATAGACCGCGTCCACGCCGCTGACGCCCGTGTCCCCGTCCGCGATTTTGACGTTCAGCCGCCCGAAATACTGCTTGCGCCACTGGTTGTAGTCCGGGATGTCCCGGCTCGCCTCGCGCGAAATCAGGATCTTCTCGTTTCGGAGCGTCTTCTTGATCTCCTTGTACAGCTCCGCGTTTTCGGCGTAGCCCTCGCTCTCGGCCAGTGCGCTGTTGATGACGCCCTGCGAGATTTCCGTCGCCTTCGCTTTGGCCGCGTCCCAGTCTCCGCGCGCGATCATGCCGGACAGCTCCCGCACGTCGCCGGAAATGTCGTCCGCTGCGATCGTGCCGCTGTACTCTTTGATGATCTTCTTCGCGACCTTCTCCGCGTCCTGCTCGCTGACAGCACCCGTCGTCTCCCCGCTCTCCCGGAAGCCCTCGATCGTCTGCTGCAAAAGGTCATTTTCCTCGTTGAGCCGGTCGATGCTCAGCTCGCGGGAGAACCGGATGTCAGCGTCAGACGTTGGGCTCTGGTTCGTCACACGTTTAATTTGATTAGGCTCCAGTGCAACATAACTTGTCCCGCCGAACTCGTCATCCCGGAGGACGACACCGTCATAGCCCTCCCCACGCAGCCAGTCCGCAAAGGCTTCTCCACGTTCAATCGGTGTTCCTTCAAACTGGTTCATGCGGGATGTCAGCTGATCCAGACTTCCGGCGTCGAACGGGTCTGTAATATTCAGATAGGCATTTTCCGCCCGGGAGCCAAGACGTGAGTTTCTGCTCAAGTCTTCCGTGTTGAACCAAAAACCAATGTGGCTGGTTGCCGCGAGGCTCTCATCCGTGGCGTTCCCGTCGGTGTTTTCTCCGAGCTTTCCACGGTCAAACACTGTAAAATCTTCCGAGTAAGTCGAATGGTAGACTGGAAGCAGCCGCCCGTCCTCATCCCGTACCTTGCTGTCCTTGAAATACTCCTGCTGCGCTTCCGTCAGCTCTCGCCCGTCGCTGTCAAGTTCGCGGGAAAACTTTTGCTTGACAGAGCCGCCATCTTCTGATACCTTGGTACCAGAAGAAGCGTTCCCCCGCAGAGCGCCGCTGCTTGCAGCGGAAGAGCCGTCAATTTGGGGAATGCTTCTTTCTTGCATTTGCCCAATGTTATAGACCATGCTCCCGCTGCTGTTCCGTGCGACCGAGATTGTGACCTCATAGTATTTCCCGTCGAAGTCCATGAAATAAGCAGTCCGGTAATTCCACCCGCTACTGGCCATGTCGCCATGGCGGGCGTCGTTATCACGGACCGTCTTTTTGCCCCGGAGCGACGTTTCCGCCAGCTCGTCAATGTGCGTTGCCGCGTTGACCTTCCGCTCATAAGCCGTGTCGCTCATGGTGCGGCCGTCGCTCGTGTGGTTGTCGCTGAGCTTTCCCGCCGACGTCGCTGTCAGCCGCAGCTCGTCGCCGTCTGCGCCAATGAGCACAACGTCCTGACCGTTGCGGATTTTTCCGTTGATATACCGTTCAAGCTGTTCGCTCCATGACTCGGCGTCATTTCCGAAGATGACCTGCCTGTCGGCGCGGACATATTTTTTGCCGTCCGGCAGCGTCTCGATCGAGAACTTCTGCCCCCTCGCCGCCTGCGTCTCTTCCCTGACGCCCCACGCCGCTCTGCGCGTCTGGAACAGGAACT
>CALDMA010000343.1 GCA_937915075.1 uncultured Oscillospiraceae bacterium | reverse complement strand
TGTTACTCGTCCATGTCACCTCAAGTCCGGCAGGCTCTGTGGTTGCCGTGAGCTGACGAGTGCTCTCCTTGTTAAGCACGATAGCATTCGTGTCAAGGTCGATGGAATAGACCGTCGGGGCGGGCGTGCTGCCGTCCGTCACAGTGACGGTGCAGGCAGCTTTGTACTGACCATCAAGGATAGATGCGGTGATTGTTGCCGTACCTGCGCTAACGGCGGTGACAAGGCCAGTACTGTCAACGGTTGCAACGCCCGCATTGCTGCTCGTCCAGACTATCTCAAGTCCAGCGGGCTCTGTGGTCGCTTCAAGCCTGCGCGTGGAGCTGTCCTCATTGAGAGAGAATGCATTTGTGTCAAGGCTGATGGAATAGACCGTCGGGGTAGGCTGGCTGCCTCCGCCAGAGCTCCCGCCAGAGCTCCCGCTGGAGCTGCTGTCGGATGTTTTGGAAACATCATTGCCGTTTAAGCTAACATCAGCAGAGCCGGTCGCGTTGATGATCTTGCCCGTACCAGTGATCTCCGTTTTGGCATTCGCCTCGACCGTTTGGATCGTGCCATTGGCTGTGATCTTCACGCTCTCGCTGTTGTTGACGAGACGATCAATGTTGCCCTGAATCTCAACCGACATTCCCGCAGCAATGTCAGCCGGTATCTCCACCGTTTCAAAGCCGTCTCCGACGAGGATCGCACCCGTCTGAAGCACCGTAACGCTCACCGTGGTATTGCCGCTGGTGACAATGCGAACGCGGTTGTCAAGCTTATTGACAATCACGCCGCCGTTTGCGCGGACGTTATTCATGTAGATGGAATGCTCGCCGCCGCCGCGCACGATCGTGCGGCCGCTGATGGTCACGTCGTCCAGCTGGACCTCGCCGTCGCCAACGCCCTCGGAGATAATGAGGTCGCCGTTGATGGTCATGCCGCTGAGCTTCGCGCCGGCTCCGCGCACGACCACCGTGCCATCCACCTTACCGGTAGCGCTCTCGCCCGCGCTCACAAGCTTGCCGAGCGCGCGGTCAAGAATGGTGACCGTCTCGGCGCGGGTGATGGCTTCGGTGGGGCGGAACAAGCCGTCCGCGCCCTGAATGAGGCCCTTTGCCGCCATCAGCCCGACCGCGTCAGACGCCCAGGGGGCGATCTGCGCGCAGTCGGAAAACTGCGTCACAGCGCCGCTGCCCTCCAGACCGAGGGCGCGGCAAAGCAGAACGGCGGCCTCCTGACGGGTGATCGCGTCGGTGGGACGCACGCTGCCGTCGCTGCCGAGCATCACGCCCGCCGCGTTTGCCTTAAGCACCGCGTCCGTGTAAAAGGCTTCGCCAAGGTCCGAGAAGCTGTTCTTTGCCGCCGTCTGATAGTCCATCAGGCGATCAAGAATGACAGCCATCTCGCCGCGTGTGATATTCTTGTTCGGAAAGAATTCGCCGTTGTAGCCTTCGATCAATCCAAGACTGCTGAACGATTCGATGGTCGTCTCGGCCCAATGGCCTGCGGTGTCGCCGTAGGTCGGCTCGACCGCTCCTGTGCCGACCGTGAACAGGCTCACTGTCATGGCAAACACAAGAATAAGGGGATAGTATCTTGCGCTTCATATTCTTCCTCCTACTGTATATTTTCCGCGGCTCCCCGCGGTTGGTGTACGGAAAGTCAAAGGACTGCTATATGAAAAAGCGGAACGCAGGTGATATACAGTCAGCCGCTCACAAAGCCCCCATGGCTTCGCGCCGTCATAGCCCGGTGAGCTTGCCGGGATTTGTCATTTGCTGCACAGAACACCCTTTACTCTCCCCACCGGGGAGAGTAACAAGCAGGGCCCTGCTTGTCGGCGTGTTTTATGAATTTGGAATATTATTGTACCTCATTTTATTCCGTTTTTCAACACTTCCTACACATTTTCACGTGAATGGCCGAGCCGGGGGGTTATTTCCGCGCCCCAGTCCGCTCGATCCATTGTACCGATATTATACTTGGTGCGCGGAAAAAGGGAAAGCCCCTTTTTCCGCGTGTGCTCACGGCGCGTCCTATTGGATCATCATGCCTGTATTGATCCAGTCCTCACCCGTACTCAGGGGGTCGTTGGCGTCGTTGCCGTTGAAGTTGCACCAGACGTAATAGGTCTGGTTCGGGTCAAGAGACACGTTCTGCGTGCAGGTGATGCAGTCCTTCTCCAAACCGTCCTGCCAATCATCGGCGTTGAAACGCACCTTGAGCGTGGCGCCTTTCGCGCCTTCGGCGCTGTTTTCCGTGGCATAGGCGACCGCACCGAAGAATTTCCTGTATGCGTACTCGATCTGCACGGTCACATTACTGCCGCTGGACGCGCCCTGCGTCATGACCGTCACCGCGGGATTGCAGCACCACACATTGGCGGTGTACTCCAGATCCTCATTCGGCGCGTACCAGCCGCTGCTCTCGTCCACCGTCAGCGCGCCCCGCGGAATCGTGATCTTGATTTGGCCGACCTCATGCACGGGATCCACCGTTCCACTGCCATAGTCGACCGGAGCCGTCTTCATCTCCATCGCGCCGCAGGTGGCGGTGACAGGCAGGAACAGTCCGTAGCTGTCTGCCCTCCAGCTCCCATTCTCCGTTAGGGAGGCGCCGGTGATCGAGAGCACCTCATTTCGAATTCCTTGGACCGTTACCCGCTCCGTATCTGCGCGGATGATATACACGCCCCCCGTCAGGGGCACGCGGACGGAGATGTTGTTGGCTATGGCGGAGGTCATCCGCGGCGGGGCCACGGTGGCCGAAGTGTCCACCCGAATGGGCACGCCGATGGTGGCGGTGTATTCGCCGTTTTCGCCCAGCGTGCCGATCACGTTTCCGTCAAAGTCCTTGACCGTCGCGATGAACTGGACCTCTTTCGGCTCGTCCGGTTGCCCCGTGACCGTTACGCCGTAGCCGTACAGATTGCCCTTATGGTTACGGCCCCCGTCGGGCGCAAGCGCAAGGTACCGCGCGCCGTCGCCGCGGAACGACCAGTCAATGCTCACCCTCACGTCGCTGTCCGGCACGGCCCAACTGTCCCTGTAGAGCCAATAGGTGTAGCCGTTCCGCAGCGGCTGCATTTGGGTGGAATAGGCATAGTCGCTGCTGTACTGCGGGTCGATGGGGCCTCCCTTCACGGCCTCCAGAATCATCTCATTCGTATAGAGCGTGCCCACGTTCGGCTCGATCGCAGCGAACGCGTCAGCCGCCCCCCGCAGCCCCTGCGCCGTCCGGTCGCAGTCCGTCTGCGAGTCAAAGCGGTCGCCGGTCTTCTTCTCCCACGCGGCGGTGTAAGCGTCCTTCAGCGTGGCGGTCTGAGAGAGTTCGACAAATTTCACGCCCTTCGTTACGCTGTCCGCCATCGTGCCGTTCCCCGCGACAAAAATCTTTCCGCTGCCCGCAAGGGCCTCGGCTTCGTCCTCCGTCAGCCTATCCAGCTGCGCCTTGGCGGCCGCCAGCGCGCCGTCCAGCGCCGCCGTGTCCAGTGCCTTTACCTCCACGCGGCAATAGACCGTCATCTTGCCGTCATGGTTGTCATACCCCATCGGGAGCGCCGCGTCCGCCGTGAAGGACAGCGTCTGATCGCTGCTGGTATTCGGATAATAGTCCTCATAGGTGAAGCCCCAGTCATCCGCCGGAACCGTCACCGCAAGGTAGGAGTCGTCCTCGCACTTGAGCGTGACGCTCGTGGGCAGGCCCTTCTGCCTTGCCGCCGCCAGCACCAGCTCTTTCGTGCGCGCGTAGCCGATGGAGGTGAGGGGAAGGGGGACGTAATCGACGACCCGCTTTGTCTGCGCCGTTTCGCCGCTCTCCACCACGGTCACGGTGGTCGTGATCGCCGCGGTCGTTTCGCCGTTATAGTAGTACCCGTCGGGCATGGTCACCGTGCCGGTGAAGGTGTTCACGCCGGGGCTGGCCCAATCGCCCTCCATCACCCAAGTCACGTCCGCCAGCAGGTCGTCGAAGCCCTGCTGCGCTGCGGGGGTCAGCGTGACCTTCTCGGGCAGCTGCGCGTCGCCTTCCGTCGAGCCGTAGGGCAGCTCCAGCCCCGTCACCTCCGAAATGCGGACGACGACCTTCTCCGGATCTGCCTTGACCGTCAGCGAAGCCGTCACGGTCAGCGTACCGTCGTAGGTGTAGCCGTCTGGGATGGTCACCGTGCCGGTCGCGGTGTAAACGGTGTCCATGCGGGGCTCCGCATCGTAAGCCTTATCCAGCGCCCAGCGCACCGCCGCGGAAAGCGTGCCCGCCGCGCCGTCCTCCGTCACGTTCAGCGTGACGGAGCTGGGGAGACGGCTCATCGCGTCCGCCTCGCTCGTGCCGTGGTCCACGGCCACGTCCGCGACCGGCTCCGCGCCGGTGACGATCCGGACCGGCGTATAGCTGCCGCCGCCGGACGAGCCGCCGGAGCTGCTGCCGCCGGAGCTGCTGCCGGACGTAGTGGGAGCCTCCGCGCCGCCCTCGGTCTCGGTCTTTTCCACGCTCAGCGTGCCGCTGACGGTCACGCCGCTCACCGACACGACCAGCGAGATCACCGCGCCGTCGCCGGTCAGCCTGATCTTCGCGTCCACGGTCAGGTCGCCGACCGACGCGCCGCGCCTGATCTCAAGCTGCGCGTCCTCCGCGTCCTTGCCGACCAGAAGCTCGCCCACGTCCGCGCCCAGCGACACGCTGGCGCGGCTGACAAGCTCCACGCGCTTCGCGGGGACCTCAATTTGAATTTCCTTCGCGGAATCCTTTGCAAGGTCGATCACGAGCGCGCCGAGCGCGCCCTCAAACGTGCCGTCCTGCGTGATGCGGCACGGCAGGCCGATCTCCACGCGCTCGAGCGCCGTGCCGCCCGTCAGGCGCAGGTGCACGCCCTCCTTCTCCAGCCGAACGGTGCCGCTGACGCGAACATTGTCGAAATAGATCGAATTTGCGCCGCCGCCCCTGACGGTCACGCTGCCGCGGACCGTCACGTTTTTGAGCGTGACGTTCCCCTCGCCCACGCTCTCGGCAATGACGAGGTCGCCGGAGATGGTCTCATTCTCCAGCGTCGTTCCGGCCTTTTCAATGACCGTTTCCTGCCGGCTCGCGCGCACGCGGTCGAGCGTGACCACGGCCTCCGCGCGGGTGATGGGGTCGAGCGCGCCGAACGCGCCGTTGGGATAGCCGTTCATGTAACCGGCCTCCGCGGCTGCGCCCACGCTGCCCTTTGCCCACGCGGGGATGGACGCGGCGTCCGCGAAGGCGTCCGCGCGCTCCTCATTCGCGGCAAGCCCCGCCGCGCGGGCGAGCATCGCCGCCGCCTCGGCGCGGGTGACCGCCTGATTCGGGCGGAACGCGCCGCCGCTGCCCTGCGCGTAGCCCGCCGCCGCGGCCTTCGCCACCTCGGCATAGAACCAGTCGCGCTCCGTCACGTCGGAAAAGGAAATTTCGCTCTCCGCCGTGAAGCCCATCGTGCGGTTCACCAGCTTGGCAAACTCCGCGCGGGTCATCGTGCCGTCGGGCCGGAAGCTGCCGTCGCCATAGCCGTCGATCAGGCCCTCGTCCTGCCACGCGCTGAGCGTTTCCGCCGCCCAGTGACCGGCGGTGTCGCGGAACGCGGCCGCCGCGGGGACCGCGGACAGCAGCATCGCCGCCAGCATCGCCAGCGGCAGCAGCCTTTGAAGCAGTGTGTGTTTCTTCATGCTCGCTCTCCTTATATATTATAATGTATCCTGTTGGGACCGCTGCGAATGGGTATGGTTCCTCCGTCCGGAGGAACCGATGGGATATCCCATCGGAGCATAGATAAGGATATTATAACAGCCTTCGCCCGAAATGTAAATCGTTCCAAAGTATGATATCGCCTTCACACCCGGCGTAATCGCGCGCGGATGTCTACCCGATGTCTACCCGCTGAAACGCTTGGGGCGCAAGGGCTTGCGG
>CALDMA010000342.1 GCA_937915075.1 uncultured Oscillospiraceae bacterium | reverse complement strand
TCCTTGTGCTGCGGCGGCCCCTCGAGATAAATGCGCCGAAGCGTCCCCCTGGGCGCGAGACCATGCTCACGCGCGTAGGCAAGAAGCGTTTCCTCCGCGGCGGGCAGGTCCTCATAGGCTCCGTGGTGGTAGAGGCTGAGCGCCGGCGTTGCGGGCAGGGTCTCCACATACTCGCCCTGACTCTCCGGCGGGACAGCCGCGCAGAACGCGGCCTCGTCGGGCCGCGCGATGGCAGACTCCACAAGGTACATCCGCTGCGTGATGTCCGTGCCGTAGAGCCGCATCGCCTCCAGCGCGGTGGCGTGGAGCAGCGCCGTGCGCTCTGCCACCGTGGACGCCGGATACACGCGGCGGTAGACCGTCTGCCGCGGCAGAAGAACGCGTCTGACCTGCGGCGGCGCGTCGTTCGAGCGCTCGCGGAGCTTTTCAATGTGGCGGTCCAGCTCGTCGCGCAGCGTCTCCAGCCGCCCGATGAGCTGCGGCAGGTCAACGGAATCGTCAAAATACCCTCGGATCTCGCTCAGCGACAGACCGAGGTTCTGAAAGATGCGGATGGTGCGGATCTTGACGAAGGTGTCGATGGAGTAGTAGCGGTTCCCGGTGGGACCCTCCTTGACGTCCGGCTGCACCAGACCGCACTCCTCGTAGTGGAGCAGGATGCGGCGGGTGATGCCGACGGCCTGCGCGACCTCGCCGATGGTGAACAGATTCGGATTTTTTCGCATAAAACCTCCAAAATTTTGCAAACAACACTTGCATCGTACATGGGCGTACGGTGTATCATTTATTATAGCGGAAAGTGAGCAAAAAGCAAGAGAATATTCGGCGGAAGCATTTCGAGGTGCAAATCCCTACATTTCGGGCTGCCCACAGTCATTTTTTTGCGGAAGCTGGTATACTTTTCCGTGTAAAATCACCGGGAAAACGACAAACAGCACGGCAAAGTCCCCGGGGACTTTGCTTCTCCCCCACCAAGGAAGAAGCAATTACATTGCCAGCAGACGTATCCACACAGAGTTCAGAAGGGAGAAACAGCATGAAGAAACGGATCGTCAGCCTGCTGCTGGTCTTCTGCATGGTCATCACGCTCGTACCCGCCAGTGTTCTGGCGGACGAGGTGAAGGGTCTTGCGGAGACGACGGCGGGCCAAACCCAGACGGCGGGCACGACGGCGGCAGAGCCGGAGAACCCGTTCGCCGACGTCAAAAGCGGCAGCTGGTACGAGGCGGCAGTTCTGTACGCCCGCGCCAACGGCTTTTTTGACGGGACCAGCGCGACGACCTTCGAGCCGGACGGCTCGATGACGCGCGCGATGTTCGTCACGGTGCTCGGCCGTATGGCGGGCGTTGAGGCGGCGGACTACGCCGGCGCGACGGACTTCACCGACGTCGCGGAGGGGACCTGGTACGCGCCCTTTGTCAAGTGGGCGGCGCAGTACGGCATCACCACCGGCACCGGAAACGGGAGGTTCTCGCCGGACGGCAAGATCACCCGCGAGGAGATGGCGGTCTTCTTCGTGCGCTATTTTGAGACCTTTGACGCGATGCCGAAGGCCGACACGACCGTCACGACAAAGCCCGCGGACCTCGACGAGGTGTCCTCGTGGGCGCAGGACGCGGTGCTCAAGCTGTGGTCGCTGGGACTGCTCAACGGCGACGGCAAGAGCTTTGCGCCCAAGGATAAGGCGACCCGCGCCCAGACCGCCGCGCTCTGCGAGCGCACGGACAAGGCCGTGGAGACCTGGTACTCCGAGCCGGGCGTGAAGAGCGAGCGCGTGAGCGTCGAGCCGGGCAGCGCACAGGAGAGCGGCGACAAGAAGCCAGAGGAGGAGAAGCCCTCGGGCGGCGGCAGCTCCGGCGGCTCCACGGGCGGCTCGGGCGGCACGACCGTCACGACCCATTATGAGGTCACCTTTGTGGTCGAGGGCGCGTCGATGGCTCCGGCGACCGTCGAAGCGGGCACGCGCATTTCCTCGCTGTCCACCCCGACGGTGGAGGGCAGGGTGTTCCTCGGCTGGTACTACGACAGCGCGATGACCCGCGCGGTCGGCGCGAACGACACCGTGGACCGGAACATGACCCTCTATGCCAAGCTGGGCGAGGTCATGGCGGTCAACGCCAACGAGGCGGAAACGCTCAACTATGTGACCGTGACGGTCGCCGTGGAGGAGCTTGACGGCTATACTTTCGGCATCAGCGGCTATACCGGCGGCTGCATCGATTCCTTTATCAACGTGACGGCGAACAACGCCGAAATGAAGCAGACGGGCGACACGGCGGAGCCGTACCGCTACACGGTCAGCGGCACGGCCGTTTCGCCGGTGCTGGCGCAGGGCCAGACCTACCGCGTGGAGCTGTCGGCGGATTCCGGCGCATGCTTTGTGGTGAACGGCGCGGAGCAGGCGCAGAGCGTGCGCGTGCTGAACATCATCACGGAGAAGGGGCCGACGGATCACCTCAAGCTTGCGGACGGCGTGAAGCTTCTTCCCGCGAGCAGCGTGAGCGATATGACCGGTACGGCGCTCGACGGCCTGTTCACCGCCTCCGCCCAGAGCGGCAGCGTGGAGCAGAATAAGAACACCGGCACGTTCCGCTACGCCGGCGGGGACCTCGCCGCGGGCGACACCGTCGCCATCTACAGCGGCACACGCCCCGACCAGCGCACGATCGCCACCTCCGGCACGAGCGCGGACGGCGCGGTGGCCTACGTGGAGATCACGGAGGTCAGCGGCGATACCTATAAATATAAGACGGCGGACTCCGAGGACGTGCTCTTCACGCCCGACGTGCTGCCCTTCCCGACCGATTGGGACACCGACGGCGAGGCGGACAACAACGCCGCCACCGTCCGCGTGGAGAACATGACCTACACGGACGATCAATACGCCGAGATGGGTCTGGATTCCCAGACGACCATCGACGCGGGCGACTTCCTTGCGTTCTACTCCGGCGCGTGGGGCAGCAGCGGCGCACAGGTCGAGGGCTATGCGGAGATCACCAACGTTGAGACCATCACCGGCGAGGACGGCGAGGAATACTACGTCCTCACCTATAGGGAAGCGACGCAGGACGAGGTCTTCGCGGCGATGGACCTCTACAGCACCCGCAGCGAGGAGATCGAGCTGACCGCCGCGCAGCGGGCGGAGATCGAGGCCGACATGGAGCGTCAGGCCGTCGAGAGCGGCTTCGTGGAGGAGGCCTCGCAGTACCTCGCGCGCCATGGAGACCGACGGCTTCCGCGAGCTGAGCGACGATCTGGACATGGACCTCTCGTCCTACTCCATCACCTATGCCGACGGCACGCCGGTGAGCGAGGGCGATATGGCGCTCATGGCGGGCCGCGCGCAGATCACCGAGAAGACGGTCGAGGCGACCGTCGCCGCGGGCTATGTGCTCCAGCACTTTGACGGCAGCAGCGGCGTGCGCGCCGAGCTGGCCATCCGCTTCAAGGTGGACGTGGGCGGCAAGCTGGAGATCGTCGTGCAGGCCATCTTCGAGCAGGAGGTGCTCCTGAGCGTCAACACCAGCGGCGGCGCGATCTGGAAGTGGAAGTGGATCTTCCCCTACATCTATGACTACCAGCTCAACGCCAACCTCGACCTCGGCACCTACACCGGCATCGGCATCACCGCCACCGCCAAGACGGTCGGCGGGGAGGACGAGGACTTCGACTGGGCGCCCGTGACCGGAAACGGCGCGGAGAGCAAGATCCTCAACATCGGCCAGCAGATCACCGAGCTGATGGAGAAGAAGGAGGAATTCCTCGGCCAGAAGCTCGTGGACGAGAACGGCGAGGAGATCGAGTGGAGCGGCACCAACGGCGGCAGCCTCGCGGATAAGTATTCCGCGATGATGGAGGACGCCGAGGACAACTGGGTCGAGCTGTTCCGCAGGGAGATCTTCTCCAAGGAGGGCCCCGTCGATAAGCTCCATATCCTCGTGTACGGCATCAGCGCCGATTTCGTGGTCAGCGCCAATGTGTACGTCACGCTCGGCATGACCTTTACCTACAGCACGGCGAAGCGCTACAACTTCTCGCTGCAGCTGTTCCACAGGCAGTCCACCAACCAGACCATCGATCTGGAAAAGCCCAACTACAACTTCGACTTCTACGTCATGGGTACCATCGGCATCCGCGCGGGCGTGGAATTTGAGATCGGGATCGGCCTGTTTTCCCTCCGGCTGGATTCCATCGGCATCACGGCCGAGGCGGGCGCCTACGCGCGGCTGTGGGGCTACTTCTACTACCACCTGAGCTGGGAGGAGGGCTCCGGCAAGGACTCCAGCGCCTCCGGCGCGATGTTCGTCGAGATCGGCCTTTACCTCAAGATCACCTTCAAGGCGCAGCTCTTCTCGAGCGACAAGCTGACCTACCAGCCGACGCTTTATGAAAACGAGTGGCCGCTGTGGAGCGCGGGCGCGCAGGAGAATGTCTACGGCTTCTTTGACGGCGGCGAGAGCAGCCTGAAGCTTACGGGTCAGCTTTCCGCCGCGCTTCCGCAGGAGCTGTTCCTCATGAGCTACATGGACATGAAGACAGGCGAGCAGTATGGCGAGATGAACGACGAGGGCGAGCTGGAGGATGAGGATAAGCCCGCCAAGCTCTTTGGCGCGTCGAGCTTCACCTTCGACATCAGCAACCCGAAGTTCCGCTATGACGCGGGGACCAACACCGTCACCGTGACGCCGGGCGACTCCACCAAGGAGTCCTGCGACATCCGGATCGTCTGGAAAAACGCCCCGCTGGCGTTTACCAACCGGCCTATCAGCCGCACGGTCCACATCGAGTGGAGCGATCCGGCCGAGGCGCGCTACATCGCCTTCAATACGCGCGGCGGCAGCTCGGTGTCCGCATTGTCCCTGCGCGCGGGCGCGGCGATCCGCCAGCCCGCAGATCCGACCCGGCAGGGCTATGACTTCGGCGGCTGGTATACGGACAGAGACTGCACGACGGCGTTCGACTTCCCGTCCACCATGCCGGACTACTACGCGGACAGCAATCACCGGTACAAGGGCATTACGGTCTACGCAAGGTGGATCCCGCGCGACGACACCAGGTACACCGTTGAGCACTACAGGCAGACGGTCACCGGCGGCGGCTATGAGCTGGCTGAGACCGAGGTACTCACCGGCACGACCGAGAGTCTGACCGAGGCGGCGGAGAAGAGCTATACCGGATTCCACCTCAAGAACATCAAGCAGACCACGGTCATGCCGGACGGCAGCGCGGTGGCCAAGGCCTACTACGACCGCGACATCTATACGGTTACATTCTCTTACGATGTGGCGGGGATGGAAAGCAGCAACATGGTTTACCGCGTCCGGTAC
>CALDMA010000341.1 GCA_937915075.1 uncultured Oscillospiraceae bacterium | reverse complement strand
CGAAAATAACGATCAACAGGCAAAACAGTGCTGAGACCGCATACATCAGCAGCCCGATGATGAGCCGTGCGCGGGGGCTGACGCGGTCGGTGACAATGGACAGCCCCAGATGCGCCTTGCGGCGGGCGGCAATGGCCGTGCCCATAAAGCTCATCAGAACGAACAGATAGGTGGACATCTCATCCGAGACTGCCATAGAGTGTTTAAACACAAAACGGGAGACTACATTGGCAAAAACCAATATTGCCATAACGGAAACGCAGACGCAGGAAACGAATTTCTCAATTTTTTCAAACATACTCGTCCCTCCTTAATTGATCCCAAAAGCGGCGCAGGCATCCTCGCCGTAATCAGCCTTTAACTCCGCCGTAAGCTCTGCCACCGCGTCCTTGAATGCCTGAAGCTGTTCCTCGGTCAGAATATCTACCTGCATTCCTTCATCAATAAAGCCCTGAATTAAGGAATCCTCCTCCGCTTCCAGACGGTCACGGCCCCACTCGCAGGCTTCCGCAGCACACTCCTGAAGCAGCAGGCGGGTGTTTTCCTCCAGGCTTTCCCATACTCTCGTGTTGGCTACGAAGAGGTCGTTCTCATAGCTATAGTTCCAGATGGTCATGTACTTCTGGATCTCATCCATCTTGGCGGACTTTGTCACGGAGCAGCCATTCTCCTGTCCGTCAATGGTTCTCTGCTGGATCGCGGTAAACGCCTCGCTCCAGCTCATGGCGACCGGGCTGGCCCCCAGCGCGTTGAATACACCCATATACACCGCCGAGCCGGGAACACGGATCTTGAGATCCTTCAGATCCTCCGGTTTGGTGACCGGATGCTTGCTGTTGGTGAGCTGACGGAAGCCATTGTGGAATGAGCCGAGATAAGTGATACCCTTGGCCTCAAGAAGCTCCGCGTAATATTCGCCGCCGGTTGAGTCGATCACCTCACGGGCCTGCTGATAAGAGGTAAATGACCATGGCAGGGTCGCGACCGACAGCTTTGGTTCCAGATTTGCCAGCACACAGCTGGCGTAGGCACCAAGGTCCGAGCCACCGACCGCGATATATTCCACGCCCTTGGTGCTGTTGCCGCCGGCCAGCGTGTCGTTGGGGAACACATCAATGACGATGTTCCCATCCGAACGCTCTGCGACAAGATCGGCAAAATGATGCGCCACCAGAGAATCAATTTGTGTGTCAGTCCCGTTGACTGCCATGGAAAGGTTGATTTTTTGGTATTCTCCGTCATTTGTATCGGATACTTCCCTGCTGCCGCAGCCGGATAGACCGGTAACCATCAGCATCGTCCCCAACAGCGCGGCAACGACCGCTTTTCCGTGTTTCATACGCCGTTTCCTCCAACATTGTTCAAACTTTGTCATTTGTTCTATGTCCGACATATCTGCGGTTATTATATTGTTGCTACAGAAGAAAGTCAATAGTCTTCCTCAATTCCGCTGTTTTCAACAAAAAAATAGAACAAGATTTATGAAAAGAGTTAAACCACGGTATTATAATTGCTGTATCTATGGCAGCCATCATTGAACTGTTGGTTTAATCGCCCGAAAGATGCAATCACAGTCAAAGGTTCGTTGTAGGTGTCTGCCCCTCGTTTTCCCATTCAAATAGTGCAGGAAGCGCGCGAGGCGCATAGTCGCGGGAGCGCGTTCCCGCAATTCTGGGAGACGGGTCATTCTCTATGAATCGATCTGGAGCCTGCTCCAGAATATAATCGATCCATGCGATCGCATTTTTGCACTTGCGGCGACGCACTCTGGCATCATGCAGCATCTTATAGAGCTGATAGCCATGAGAGGCATCCAGATTATAGAATTCCGCAGCGTGCTCGATGTCTTCCACCTCCAACTCAGCTCTCTTTTGGGCCTTAACCAAGACACTCCGCTGAGAATGTATGGTTTGAATGAATTCACGGAAGTCCCTGAGATGCTGAAGGTAGAACTCAGCGTTGAGTAATTCCAACTTCAGGTCGGCATTCTCAGGATTTGGATTGGAGATGAAAATCGGCTTGTATTTTAGATTTTTCATTGCTTTCGGCAAAAGGTTGCAGTACTTCTCTGCGGTTTTCTTGTTGGTAAATGCATGTGCCTGATCAATATAGCTGGTGGTAATCATCTGGTTTTGCGGTGTGATCTCCACATAGCTTTTTCCGTTGCTGATAATCCATGGCATATAGTGGTTCCTCCTGTTAACTTTGGATAAAGAAAACATGGGCGCACATTGTGGTCTAATGTGCGCCCACGGACGGGGTTGCTGTCAATGCAATCTAAGCGGCTTATTGGTTATTGCATGGCTGTCCGCTCATTTTGTTCACAGCGTACTGTACATACTCGTCCCAACCTTCAACGTCCTCAATTAAGCCATCATCGAGAGCCAGATTCCACTTATTCAGTGCCTCTTCGATACGTTCAAACGTGCGAGACCCAACATCTCTTAGACATAGGAGGCTCTCTTCTGTGCAAAAACACAGTTGCCAAACATACTCAATTCCATTTCTGTTCAGTACTCCAGTTGTGCGGGTATCGATATCCAAATACCATATCTCGTCATCTCCACCACGTTCAAAGATAGCGTCGATTCGCTCATATGGATCGTCAATATCGAGGAGATTCCCTTCAATAGAATCAGACGTGGTATCCGGAATTCTTCTTGCTTCATGCAAAGCGTTTTGCCTTTCCCACTCAGCTCTCTCCCATTCAATGCCTGCAGTATAGCCTTCTAACAAGAAGATACTGTAACGCGGATGTCGGAGTCGTCTCATTTCTTTTTGAATAATTAGGCCAACGGTATGTGAAGAGATGCCAAACTGTCTGGCAATCATAGCATGTGTGAAGCCAGCTCGGTACTTGAGTTTGATCATGTTCCGTGAGCGCTCCGGTACTACCATCATCATAAGATGGATAAAGCCATTTGCAATTTCCTCTGGGTCGATTTGTGGGTTAATGGGTTGCTGCAGAACATCTTCAATAAAGTTCCATGGATAGGATAGTCCATATTTCCTATACGTCATTTTTCTCGTGCTCCTATGTAAATTGGTTTCATTCCGCTTTCCTGCAATTGGCGTATCACCACGCCAGAAGAGTTTGCCGTCATTATAAGCAGTACTTCCCTTTTGCAGGTGCAATCATATTTCTGTATCTTCCCTTTTGTGTTTTCTTCCCCTACGGCAAAAAGGAAGGCCGCTACCAAGAGCGACCTCCCTTTCCCGCCCTTAGGGCATGGGCACAAACCCGACAAAGCTGCTTCCACCTTCCGAAGCGCATTCTTCAATGTCGTAATGGTCGGCGAATACGACCGGCTCAAGAGAACCGTCCGACATTAGATACACCAACGGACAGGGCTTGATCTCCGTTCGGCCGTCACCAAGGTAATAGAGCGAGCCAACCCCGTGGCACGGAATGACAGCGCGCACTTCTGCTTCATCCTCAATCTCTTTTGTGAGGTTAAACTCGCTGTGGAGCTGTTCACCATCTATGGTAAAAATGGTACTGCCCTTGATGGTAGGCCGAATGAAAGCAATCATGTCGGTATTGATCATGTCGCCATTACTGTTGAACGTCAGAAACTTACTCATATTCGTAATACTCCTTGTTTGATAAAATCAACTTGGGAGCAATGAGCAGACCCATCGCTCCCAAGCTATGCCGGTCTTAACCGGACTTGCACTACCTCGCTCGGATTAGTATCCGGTCTTCGGCAGCGCCACAGTGTTGAAGCTGCGAACGGTAGTAACCCAGGTGGTCTTTGCCGTCTGCCATTCATTGAGGTACTGGCCACCGACATCAGCACGGTTGATGATCTGATAGCCATTGCTCACGGTACCAAGCACCTGCACGCGCATGGTAGGCTTCACGACAGAAGAGAAGCCGCTGGGCACCGTACCAAACTCGAAGCGGACATCGGTAACATACTCACCCTGCGCAAGCCGCAACGTAGCGGCATTCAGGCTCAGTGAGTAGTTGTTGGAAGTCAGCAGGTTACTGGCCAACGTCCGGTAGTCATTGAGATTGGTCTTAAAGGTGACCTTATAGTACAGGCGCGCATTGTAGGTACCCGTGCTGATGCTGAGCGCACGCGTCGCATCCGTAGGAATGCGATCGTGCCAGAAGAAGTGGTTGAGCGCCACATTGGAGGTATTGGCAATACCGGAGAAGTCATAACTCATGGTCTGACCGGGCTGCACCTCGTAATTACCACTCTTCTTGATGGTCACGCCCAGGGTGGCCGGCTTATTGTAGGCGGAGAGTTTTACGATCTGACTGGGATACTCGATCTCCGCTTCCATCTTCTCACCACTCAGCTGATAATACTTCGGTGCGGACACCTCCGTCACAAAATAGCGACCGAGAGGCAGTGGGCCGGAGGCAGCAACACCGCGCGCATCCGTCACGATATAGCCAACAACCTTGCCAGAGCGGGCCTGCGTGATCTCAAACACAGCGCCTTCCAGCGGGGTGCCAGCAAGCTGGCCCGTGACGGTGTTGTCTTCTGAGCTATACTTCCGGATCTGGATCTGACCCGTCACAGCACTATTTTCCCACTCGATCTGCGCACATTTGCCACGTTCGACATAGACGGTCTTGTACTGCTCATCGCGAATGTAGCCGTCCGCAGCCTCCAATTCACGCAGGTAGTACTTTCCGGGTACCAGCTCATCATCAATGTAGATGTAGCCGTCCTGATCCGTTTTGTACTCGCCGATCGGGTTCTTTCCAGAATCATAGAGTACGAACTTGACACCATAAATGCCTGCGCCAGTCGCGGCATCGATCTTGTGGATCATGATAGAGGCCATGCGCTGGTTGCTGATCTCTACCGTTGTGGTCTCGCCATCCTTGACGCAGGCATTGACGGGTGTGGTATCGAGTGCGTATCCGTCTTTCGCTTTGCGCTCAACAATGGTGTACCAGCCACTCTCTGCGTTCGGAATACGGATGACACCGTTGCGGTCTGTGGTGTAGGTGCCGAGGATCTCACCGTTGACCTTGCAAATCTCAAACTTAACGCCAGCGAGCCGCTCTCCAGTGTCCTCATCGGACTTGATGATCTGCAATCCGCCGGCAGGGATGTTGTAGAAAATCAGCGTCTGAAGGTCGGCAGGATTGACCGCAACCGTTTGACTTCTTGTATTCTCATCAATTGTGTAGCCCTGAATTGTTTTTACTTCCGTCACAACGAGCGTGCCAACAATACCTCGAATGAGGATCTCACCATTTGCGTCGGTCATATAAAGGCCGTTGGAAGAGAGTTTACCGTTCTCATCTGCCACAAAGCTGCCGTCGCTGTAGGTGATGCGGAA
>CALDMA010000340.1 GCA_937915075.1 uncultured Oscillospiraceae bacterium | reverse complement strand
GATGGCCTTAAGGGCAAGAAGTACATGGTCGAGTTCGTCTCCGCCAACCCCACCGGCCCCATGCACATGGGCAACGCCCGCGGCGGTGTGCTCGGCGACACGCTCGCGAGCGTGCTCGACTGGTCCGGCGCGGACGTGTGGCGCGAGTTCTACGTCAACGACTTCGGCAACCAGATCGAAAAGTTCGCCAAGAGCATTGAGGCGCGCTACTTCCAGCTCATTAAGGGCGAGGACGCCGTCGAGTTCCCCGAGGACGGCTACCACGGCGACGACATCAAGGAGCTCGCGCAGGCCTTCTACGCCGAGCACGGCGAGAGCTATCTGGACAAGACCGAGGCGGAGCGTCACGCCGATATGGCGCGCTTCGGCCTCGACCGCAACATCCCCAAGATGAAGAGCGACCTTGAGCGCTACGGCATCAGGTTCGACGAGTGGTTCTTCGAGTCCTCCCTGCACGAGTCCGGCTTTGTCGCCGACACGGCGGAAAAGCTCACCGACCTCGGCTGGACCTACGAAAAGGACGGCGCGCTCTGGGTCAAGACCGCGGAGATCATGCGCGACCAGTACCGCAAGCAGGGCAAGAAGGACGAGGATATTGACAAGCTCGGATTGAAGGACGACGTGCTGCGCCGCGCCAACGGCTTCTACACCTACCTCGCCGGCGACATCGCCTACCACCGCAACAAGTTCGAGGTCCGCGGCTTCGATAAGGTCATCAACATCTGGGGCGCCGACCACCACGGCCACGTCGCCCGCCTCAAGGGCGCGATCGACGCGCTGGGTCTCGACGGCACGAACCGCCTGGATATCGTGCTCATGCAGCTCGTCAAGCTCGTGCGCGACGGCGAGGTGGTGCGTATGTCCAAGCGCACCGGCAAGACCATCTCGCTCTCCGACCTGCTCGACGAGATCCCGGTCGACGCCTGCCGCTACTTCTTCAACGCCAAGCCCGATACGCAGATGGACTTCGACCTCGGCCTCGCCGTGCGCGAGGACAGCGAGAACCCCGTCTACTATATCCAGTACGCCTACGCGCGTATCTGCAGCCTGCTCAAGACGATGGCGGACGAGGGCCGCGGCGTTCCCGCCGCGGACAAGGCCGACCTGTCCCTGCTTTCCGGCGAACAGGAACGCGCGCTCATCAAGGAGCTTGCCAACTTCAGCGAGGAGATCCGCATGGCCGCCCGCGACTACGACCCGAGCTATATCAACCGCTATCTCATGCGGCTCGCCGGCGCGTTCCACCGCTTCTACAACGCCTGCCGCATCAAGGGCGAGGCGGACGACGTGGCGAACGCCCGTCTGCTGCTCGCCGCCGCGACCCGCCAGGTGCTCGCCAACGGCCTGACGATCCTCGGCCTGAGCAAGCCCGAGAAGATGTAAGGCACACATTATATAATAATGTAAAAAGAGCCTCCGCCTGCAAAAACAGGCGGAGGCTTCTGCTGTGCTCAAAGGCTTGCCGCGGCATCTACTGATTGGCAATGATCGCCTTAATGCTGGCACAGACCTGCTGTGCAAAAGAGTCTCGATCATTGTCAAAATCCCAAGTGTCATTTTTCTTTGCGTATAGGTCAATGGTTACAGATGGAGTTGTGATGTCACTTGTATAGATAACAATTTTTGCAATGCCTTTTTGCGCTGAGGAAGCGCCAATAATGGCACCGGCACCGCCGCCTATAACTCCGCCGACAACAGCGCGGCTGATTCCTTTTCTTGAAAGCCAACCGTTATTTGAGAGCACTTCACAATTAATGATTCTTTCGAACGGAATTTTTCGAGGAGAAAAAGGATTGGAAAGGTCATTGCAGATCACGATTTGCCGATTTGCAACATCTACAATGAAGCGAAAAGCAACCGCTTTAGACCAATCCAACTGCTTGAACGCATTGTCCTGATAGGTATACACGGTGTCCACATTGACCCCTTCGGATTTAAGCTGATTGGTGTGGCTTTCGATCAGCCCGTTAATTTGCTCTTTGATCAATTCCTGCTTCTCTTTTTGCTTTGCATCAAATATCCAATAGTAAATGACGGCGAGACAAGCCACTATAAAAATTGCTATAAGAATCTCCATAAAATTTCCCTCCCACATTATTCTCACCAGTGCCGCCGCGGAGACAGGGGTGTACAGCCTGTCCCGCGCAGCGGGCACTGTCGAGAATAACAAAAGCAGTGCAACGGATCTGACAAATCCATCACACTGCCTGATAAAACGATCAAAGCAGACACAGCTACCATAGCCTTTCTCAAAAGGGGTACAGGCCGCATGAACGAAATCAAAAGAACGGCTTGAATATGGAAAGAGAAAAGGATATAATAGCTTTGTAGGTACAGCAATGCTGTTGTGTGGAATGGTCACGACATTCCGCGTAGCCCTGCGGTGAGCGCCAACTCGCCGCAGGGAGCCTGCAAATGTTATTCTCTTACCGTTATCTTACAACAGACTTTCCATAAATGCAAGCAGAAAAAGCGGGGATATCCTCGCTTTTCCGTTTTTTTAGAGAGGGGCCTTCTTCTTCACCCCATCAGGACCCGCACCGCGGCGGCGGAGGTGAGGAACATCACCGCGTCCGCGCAGAGCGAGGCGGGGATGGTGTAGCGCGTTTTGACGATGCCGACCGAGCCGAAGTAGACGGCGATGGTGTAGAAGGTGGTCTCACTTGACCCCAGCATGACCGCCGCCACGCGCCCGATGTAGCTGTCGGGGCCGTAGGTTGCCATCAGCTCGCTGCCGACCGCCAGCGCGCCGCTGCCGGAGATGGGGCGGATAAAAAGGAGCGGCGCGGCCTCCGGCGGGATGCCGACCCTTTCGAGCACCGGCGCGAGCAGCGCGCCCAGATACTCCATCGCACCCGACGCGCGGAACATATACACCGCCGTCAGCAGCGCGATGAGCGAGGGGAGGATATGCACCAGCACATTCAGTCCCTCCTCCGCGCCGCGGGTCAGCGCGGTGTAAACATCGACCCGTTTCCCCAGCGCGTAGCAGGCGGTGAAGCACAGCAGGACCGGCACGACCAGCTCGGAAAGCGACATTCCTTTACCCCCTCCAGACCCGCGCGAGCAGCTTTGCCGCGGCAAGCCCCGCGAGGACGGAGAGCAGGGAGGCGGTCCAGACGGCGGGCAGGATATCGAACGGATCGGCGCTGCCGAGCACGCTGCGCACACCGGCGACGGTTGTCGGCAGCAGCTGGATGGACGCGGAATTGAGCACGACGAGCAGACAGAGCTCATGCGACGCCGTACCGCCGCAGCCCTGCGCCATGCGCCGCGCGGCGCGGATGCCCAGCGGCGTCGCTGCGTTGCCGAGCCCGAGCAGGTTGGCGGAAAGGTTGGCGGAGATAGCGGCGAGCGTCTCCTCGTCGCGGCTGGCATTTGGCAGCAGCCGCCGCAGCAGCGGGCGGAACAGCCGCGCGAGCGCGGCGGAGAGACCGCATTGGTCCATGACCTCCATCACGCCGGTCCAGAGGCACATGACGCCCGCCATCGCCACGCAAAGCTCCACCGCGGCGGCCGCGCCCTCCAGCGCGGCGTTTCCGAGCGCGCCGACGCTTCCGGTCAGCACGCCGAACGCCAGCGAGACTGCCACCATTCCGGTCCAGAGCCATGCCATCGCCATAAAAATTCCCCCTCCCAAAGCCGGCTTCGGCCTATTCTATGCCCGCGCGGCGGGAAAGTATGCCCATAGGGTGAAACAGCCAAAATTTCTTTTCGGTTTTCTCAAAAAAATTCAAAAAGATGCTTGACATTACCGCTCATATCTTGTATGATAGGCAGGTCCGCGAGTGGGAGTATCCTGCCCAAACGCGCACAAAACTGCGATGAACCGGGAGATTGCTCAGCTTGTTCTGAGGTAACTTCCGGGGAGTATGTCCGAGAATCGGGCGGCTGAGATGAGTATCTGTACGTTGCGTAGATCGCTGCGCCATGTGTGGACCGGCCGTTTATTC
>CALDMA010000339.1 GCA_937915075.1 uncultured Oscillospiraceae bacterium | reverse complement strand
CGGCGCTCTCCTGCCAGTTGCTCGGCGCGTAGGCACATTCCATGCCGACGCGGAGCTGGCTGCTTTCGGCCGCGGGGGAAGTCGGCCCTTCGTTGTCCGCGCCAACGAGTTCGGAAACAGAAAAAGCTGTAATTCCTGACGACACCTTGGATTTGGATGATGGACCCGCGTCCCGCCATACGCAAGAAACCCCTGCCGTCTGAGAACAGACGCGGCAGGGGTTTCTTACAGTAAAGAGGAGACTGGGTATAGATATCATTTTTACAGGATAGTGCAGCAATGAGGAATGGTTTAACGAGAGGGTAAGTGAGCAATTCTGCGGGCCGTGACCCAAGGAGCCTGCACGGCGGCAGAGGGAGCGGCCGGCGGCAAGGAAACGAACGGAAGGCTGTCCATGCTCTGTTTGCACGCAACGGTTACGGTGAAAGGGGTGCCATTATATAGAAAGCTATATGTATTTTGATCGTTCAATACATCTCACCTCTGCACATTGGGATAAGAACTGTATGTAGTATGACAAGAAAAACAATAATGTTCAATACGTTTTTTTTTAAGCAATTATAACGTATGAATTATGATTTCGGATCATCGCCGCTGAATTTTTGCTTCAAAAAAGAGATAAAGGCTTTGGATGCATGGCTTAAATGACGGTCGTTCAGGTAGGTCAAAACGATCTCGCGGGTCTGATGGACATCTTCAATATCCAAAAAGCGAATATTATCGCTGTATAGATGGCGAAAGGAAGCAGACTGTGAAGCGATCGTTACCCCTGCGTTCGCGTTAATCAGTTCGCGGCGGAGCAAATGGTCGCATTCCATGCTATAGAGAGGCGTGATGCCAAGCTCGGTAAAGATTCGGTCGGTCTGGATGCGGAAAGGCAGATCCTTGAGCAGCATGATAAATCGCTCATCCTGAATATCGCGCAGACGGACACTTTTCTTCTGAGCGAGGGGATTGTCCTTATGAACGGCCAGCTTAAATTCGTCATTGGAGAGAAGAATCGAGTGGTAATCGCTGCCGTAGATGCGGGGGGACGTAACCGCCATATCGATTTGACCGAGGTTGAGCAGCGAGACGATCTCCTTATTGTCGGCAACACGCTGATGCCATTTGTAATCGAGGTGCTGATACATAAATGTGTGCATTCCCTGTAGAAACTGTGAAGATGATACGGCGAGGGAGATCGTATTATCGTGCTCGTTTGCCATTTCCTGCAGCTCACGCTTTGAGCTGTCTACCTCTGTAAGGATGTGGTTCACGCGCTTGAGGAACCGGCGCCCGTTTTCATTGAGTACGATGGAGCGGCCATTGTGGTCGAACAGAGGAACATTCAGTTCTTTTTCCAGCCTGGTGATCATTGTGCTTAAAGCCGGCTGTGAAATGTTCAAGGCTTCTGCCGCACGCGAGATATGCTCGTAGTTGGCTGCGACCTGAAAATAGCGAAGCTGAGTCAGTTCCATCGTTTACACCTGCCTGATACATAATGTGTATATTATGATAACATAAAAAAACAATAATTGCAATATATAAGAAAGCAATTAAACTAAAAATCAAAGATACAAACAGCTTCGCGTTGTATTACTTTTACAGCGATGCTGTAATGGACGGTACAAAGGGAGGTAAACGTTTTATGGAAGAAAAAACCAAGCTTCAGATCATGCTGGAGAAAAAGGAACACATCATGCAGGGCGGCGGCGAAAAGAAGGTCGCAAAGCAGCATGAAAAGGGGAAGCTGACGGCCCGCGAGCGCATCGCTTTGCTGTTTGATGAAGGCACATTTCAGGAATACAACATCTTTATGAAGCACCGCTGCCATAATTTTGGCATGGAGAAGGTGGACACGCCGGCTGAAGGCGTTGTGACCGGCTACGGTCTGGTTAATGGACGCGGGGTATTCGCCTTTGCGCATGACTTTACCGTGCTCGGCGGCGCCATGGGCGAAATGCAGGGCATGAAGGTCAAGCGGATTCAGGAGCTGGCGATGGACGCCGGCGTGCCGCTCGTGGGCATGAACGACTCCGGCGGTGGCCGTATTCAGGAAGGACCGGCGACCTCCTACGGCGCGATCTTTTATAACAACGTAATGGCCTCCGGTGTGATCCCGCAGATCTCCGCCATCATGGGTCCGTGTGCCGGCGGTACGGTGTATTCCCCGGCTCTGACGGATTTTATTCTCTCGGTGGACAAGACAAGTCAGTCGTTCATTACCGGCCCAAAAGTCATCAAGAACGTGACGGGCGAGGTGGTGGATGCGGAAAAACTGGGGGGTGCTTACACGCACAACACGGTTTCCGGCGTGTCGCACTTCTTCTGTGAAAACGATGAGGACTGCATTGAGAAGATCAAGACGCTTCTGAGCTATCTGCCGGAGAACTGTCGGGAAATGCCGCCGGAATTTCCGTGCGAGGACGATCCGGAACGCCGCTGCGAAATGCTCAATGATTTCATTCCGGAGGACCTGAAGAAGGCCTACGACATGAAAGAGATCATTCGTGAGATCGCGGACGACCATGTTTTCTTTGAAACGCAGGCACTCTACGCCACAAACATGATCACGGGCTTTATCCGCATGGGCGGATGCTCGGTCGGCGTGGTCGCAAATCAGCCGCGCACGCTGGCCGGCTGCATTGACATCAACGCCTCCGACAAGGCGGCGCGCTTCATCCGTACCTGCGACTGCTTCAATATTCCGCTTTTGTCGATCGCGGATGTCCCCGGCTATATGCCCGGCACGAATCAGGAGTTCGGCGGCATCATCCGCCACGGAGCGAAAATGCTTTACGCCTGGTCCGAGGCAACGGTCCCCAAAATCGTGATGGCTGTCGGCAAGGTGGTCGGCGGCGCCCGTCCGGCTATGTGTTCATGGGAGCTGCATCCTGACTTTATCTTCGCCTGGCCCACCGCGCAGATGGTCGTGGTCGGCGCGGAGGGGGCTGTGGATATCTGCCGCAAGCACGAATTAAAAGCGGCGGAGGAAAACGGCGAGGACGTTGCCGCTCTGCGTGAGCGTTACATTGAGGAGTACAAAGAAGAATTCTTCAACCCCTATAAGGCGGCGGAATACGGAAAGTTTGAAGATGTTATCGAACCGGCCGATTCGCGGCGCATCATCATCAACACGCTTCGGCTGTTCAAAAACAAGCAGGTCGTGCTTCCTGCCAAAAAACATGGGAATATGCCCGTGTAAAAACAGAACAATGAAAGGATAAGGCGAGAAAAATGGCAAAAGGTTACGGTCCCCTGAGCGGACTTGTTGTAATTGATCTGACACAATTCCTTTCCGGCCCGCTGGCAACGATGATCCTGGCGGACCTGGGCGCGGACGTTATTAAGATCGAACGACCGGATCGCCCCAAGGCCAGCGGCCCGTTCCTCAATGGAGAGCGCATCTATGACCTGTCGGTTCAGCGCAGCAAGCGGAGCGTTACTCTGAATTTGAAGATGGAAGAGGATAAAAAGATCCTGCTGGAGCTGGTGAAAAAAGCAGACGTGCTGGTGGAGAACTTCAAACCCGGGACGATGGAGCGCATGGGACTTGGCTATGATGTGATCTCGAAGGTCAATCCCCGCGTGATCTATATGGCGATCTCCGGATTTGGCTACACAGGCCCTTACCGTGAGCGCGGCGCGCTTGATATGATCATTCAGGGCATGAGCGGCCTGATGAGTCTGACCGGTGATCCGGATGGTCCTGCGATGCGCTGCGGCACCTCCGCCAGTGACGTTTTTACCGGCCTTTATGCCTTTGGCGCAATGTCTGCGGCACTCTATGACCGCGAAAAAACCGGAAAGGGGCAGTTTGTAGACGTTGCTATGCTGGATTCCACCTTCTCCTGCCTGGAGAACGCGGTCATCAATACCTGTGTATTCCATAAAAATCCGCAGCGTGTTGGGAACAGCCACCCGACCAGCGTCCCGTTCGGGACCTTCCCGACGGCGGATGACGGCGAGATCATTATCACCTGTTCGCGTGACGCGGCATTTTATAACCTCTGCCGCGCGCTTGGCCGTGAGGACATGATCACAGACCCCCGCTATTCTAAGGCCGAAGACAGACGGCAGCACAAGGCGGAGCTGACGGAGGAGATCTCCAAATTCACCCGTGCCCATACGCTTGACGAGTGCGCGGCCATCCTGGAAGCTCACGACGTTCCCAACGGCCGCATCAACACGATGACCATGATTTGCGACGATCCGCAGATCGCGGCACGCGATATGATCGTTGAGGTCGAGCACCCTGTCGCCGGAAAATATAAGATGGCCGGCAGCCCGCTGAAGTTTGGCAACTATCCCGCGACGACCTACGAACCGGCCCCGATGCTTGGGCAGCATACCCAAGAGGTGCTTAAGGAGTATCTTGGTATGCCGCAGGAAGAGATCGACGAGCTGCTGGAAGAGCATAAAAACATGTTGAAGAAATAAAAGATACATGCGGCAGACAGATATAAAGTTTTTTTATATCACCATATGCAAAGCCTGTATTATACAAAAGTTAGCGTTGGTGTTATCCTTATAATCAGCGAAACGACAGAAAGGACGGAAGAAAATATGAAGCTGAAGGCAAAGACCGCAAATCTTATTATGGCCGTTGCCGCAATTGTTCTGGGAGCAGCGATTTTGATCCTGACAAAGGTGCAGGGCCTGGAGCTTGTCAAGAGCGCAAAGATGGGTCCCGGCTTTTTCCCAATGGTGTGCGGCATTGCGATCATCGTCTGCGGTATCCTGATGCTGCTGGAGCTGAACACGCAGAACCGCAGAGCGAAAACGGACGAGGCAGAGGCGGCCGAAATGGAAAAGGGCGTGCTTGACCCGCGGGAGCTGCGGAATCTGCTGGTGTTTGCGGTCCTCGGCATAGGCGTGCTGCTGCTTTCAAAGTATATCGGCCTGCTCACCAGCCTTGGACTGTGCGTGATCGCTTACCTGAAGATCCAGGGTAAGGATTCTTGGCTCAAGTCGATCATTACAGGCGTATGCATGGTCGTGTTCCTCTATCTGGTGTTCGTCCTGTTTCTGCACGTTCCCGTGCCCAAAGGACCGCTCGGATTTTAAGAAAGGAGAACGTAGATATGAGTGTACTTTCCAATCTGGTCAATGGGTTCTCCATTCTGGCAAATCCAATGACGATCGTTTATTCGCTTGTCGGCGTGGTCTGCGGCGTCATCATTGGCGCGCTCCCGGGCCTTGGCCCGTCCGTCGGCATCGCGGTGCTGCTGCCGATGTGCTATGGCCTTGATCCGGTCTGTGCGCTGTGCATGTTGTGCGGCATTTACTATGGCGCTATGTACGGCGGTTCGATCACCTCGATCCTGATCAACACCCCCGGCGACTCCGCGGCGATCATGACGACGCTCGACGGCTACCCGATGGCGCAGAAGGGACAAGCCGGCAAGGCGCTCGGCATGGCCTGTCTGGCTTCCGTGATCGGCGGTACGATCTGTGTCGTGCTGTTTATGACCCTCGCCCCGGTGATCTCCAATTTTGCCACGGTGTTCGGCCCGTCGGAATACTTTGCGCTGATGGTGCTGGGACTCACCTCCATCGCGGGCATGACCGGAAAGTCTCCGGCCAAGGGCTTCTTTGCCGCATTCCTCGGCCTGTTTGTAGCGGGCATCGGCATTGATTTGATTTTCGGCACGCCGAAGTTCGTGTTCGGCAACGTCAATCTTTACTCCGGCATCGACTTTGTTCCGGTCGCAATGGGCTTGTTCGGCATTGCGGAGATCACCTGCAACTTCCAGGATAACAACATCGTTGTAGACAAGGAAAACCTTAAGCTCAAGAATCTGCTGCCGAATAAAGAAGAGTGGAAGCTCAGCCTGCCGCATATAGGCCGCGGCACGATCCTCGGCTTTATCGTCGGTATGCTGCCCGGTGCGGGAGCAACGATCGCATCGTTCCTTTCCTATGATATGGCGAAAAAGACCTCCAAGCGCGGACATCTTTTCGGCACCGGCGTTATCGAAGGCGTTGCTGCGCCGGAATGTGCGAACAATGCCGCGTCCATGGGCGCGATGGTCCCCATGCTGACGCTCGGCGTACCCGGATCGGGCGCGACGGCGATCATGATGGGAGCCCTGATGATGCTCGGCATTTCTCCGGGGCCGTCCTTCTTCACCAAAGAAGCGGATGTCGCGTGGGGCCTGGTCGCCTCCATGTACCTCGGCAACGTGATCCTCGTCTGCATCGGTCTGGGAGCGCTTGGCCTGTTCGTCCGTATACTCAATGTCCGCACAACGACGCTGAATGCGCTGATCTTCGCATTCATTCTGATGGGCGCGTATGCATTGAATAACTCTATGTTTACGGTCGGCGTTACGCTCTTCTTCGGTCTGCTGGGATACTTCTTCAAGAAGGTGAATATTCCCGCTGCGCCGATGGTGCTCGCATTGGTCCTCGGAGCACTGACGGAGACCAACCTGAGACAGGCCCTGATCATTGACGACAATAATTTCTGGCGTGTGATCACGCACCCCATTTCCGGCGTTATCATCGTTCTGGCGATCCTGCTCGCATTCGGTACGCCGATCAAATCGTTCCTCAAAAAGAGATTTGCCAAGAAGGCATAAACGATCCCCTTACGATATAAGCAGAACGTTCCTGTTTATATAAAAATGAAACAAGAGAGAAAACGAGAAAGGAAGCACACACTATGAAAAAAGCACTTGCACTGATCCTTGCTGCCGTGATGGCGTTGGCACTTGTCGCCTGCGGTCAGAAGGAAACTCCCACCACGCCGGACAACAACGACCAGCAGCAAGAGGATCAGACTCCTGAGGGCTGGGTCCCCACCAAGGACATTGAGTTCGTGATCCCCTTTGGCGCCGGCGGCGGCAATGACGTTATGGTTCGCAAGATCGTTGAGATCATCGAGAAAAATGATCTTTGCCCTGTGAATATCGTTCCCGTGAACAAGTCCGGCGGTTCCGGTGTCGTCGGTTATACCTATCTCACCTCCAAGGGGGTCGGGGATGAGTATACGCTGGCTTCTACCTCCGCGAGCTTCTACACCCAGCCTCTGACCGGCAACTCCCCCTTTACTCCGGATGAGACGAACTTCTCCTTCGTTGCGCACATGGTCAAGGACCCCGTTGTCCTCGTTGCCAACCCCAAGTACGGCTTTACCAGTATGCAGGATATCGTCGACTATGCTAAGGCTCATCCGGGCGAACTGAAGTGGGGCGGCATCGGCAATGCTTCCGACGATGCGATCATCATGTATATGTTCAATGATCTGGCCGGCATCGACCTGACCTATGTTCCCTATGACGATTCCGGCCTGCTTCAGGCGGCTGTTCTCGGTGGCCACATTGCCCTCTCTGTTAACTCTCTGGCTGAGGCGGAAGAGCACATGAATGCCGGTACGATGACGCCGATCGCTGTCTGCGCAGATGAGCGCCTTTCTGGTTTGCCTGATGTTCCCACCACAGCGGAGCAGGGCTATGACATCTCCCATCAGCAGAGCCGCGGCATCGTTATGAATGCCGGCGTTGCAGAGGAAGTCCTCGCCTACTATTCCGACATCTTCCAGAAGGTCTCCGAGACGGATGAGTGGAAGGAGTTCACCGAGAAGAACGCGATGAGCAACATCTTCCTGCCCTATGACCAGTACGCGGCCTACGCTGAGGAAATGCTCGCGGACTACACCGAGTATCTCACGCTGGCTAATGTCAATCAGTAAACCAAGGTACTGAAACCTCCTTCTCTATGCGAAAGAGCCGACTGCATTGCCGCAGTCGGCTCTTTCATAATGTAATGTTAACCGCGTATAACGCCTGTGTCCGGCGAGTGGCTGTGTTCCTTCATGAATTTCAGAAAAGAATTCATACAGTGGGAGGCTTCCATTTCTTCCATGTAGGCAAACCAGAGCTGGCGCGTGAAGGGCGTGCCGTCCGGGTGGTTCAGCGGCAGAGCGTGGAGCGTGTGCCCGTCCATATAGTAGTCGCCGAATACGATGGCGGCTCCGAAACCGGAATCGACCATGCTGAGGCAGATGTCGAGATTTTTGACATTCATTCGCACATCCATAGGGGTATGAAAGGTCTCATCCCACCAAAGCTGCACGTTATCCTGCGTATATTTTGAAGTGTTGTGAAGAATAATGGGCATTTCCTTTAGCTCCTCAAGCGAGAGGGGCTGCTTGCAGACGGCATAGGCACGCATGGTAGAAAGCGGAAGCCGCGGCAGGTTTTCACAGTAATCGCCATGGACAAAACCGCAATAGGCTTTGCAGGCGGTAATGGCCCGCTCGACCTCGGAGGAATTGACGACTTCAAGGCGGAAGGTCGTCTCGGGCGAGAGCTTTTTATACTGCAGCAGCAGCGCGGGGAGAAAGTATTTTGCTATCGTAGACGGCGCAACGATCTTAATAATGCCGATGTCTTCGTCAGAAGTTCCCTGAACATGGTGCAGAGTTTCGTTGATCAAGTCCATGATCTTCTGAGACTGCATGGAAAGATACTCGCCTTCCGGAGTAAAGAGGAGACCCTTGTTGCTTCGGATCGCGATTTGACAGCCGACTTCTTTTTCGATGTTTTGAAGTCTGATCGTAAGCGCCGGTTGAGAAATAAAAAGTTCTTTGGCGGCGCTGGAAAGACTTTTGGTGCGGTAAATGACGGACAAGGTGAGCCAGTCTTCGGTTTTCATAAAGAAGACCTCCCTAAAATAGTGATGGCCCCGTCCGTGAAGGAGAG
>CALDMA010000338.1 GCA_937915075.1 uncultured Oscillospiraceae bacterium | reverse complement strand
CCGCCGAACTCCTCCCGCAGGCCATAGGCGCAGTTCTCGCACGCCTTGTCATCCGTAGGGCCGCCCGGCGTGATGGTGCACCGCAGCCTTTCCACCAACTCAGTCGTCTTGCTCATCGCAGAACACCTCCTCCAGCAGCTTGTCCAGCGCCTCCTCGCTCTTTTTGGTCAGACGCCGCTGCCGCCAGTGGTTCTCCACCGCCAGCGCACCGGCCGCCAGCCACAGCAGCGACGCCGCGCCGCATACGATACCGAAAAAATCCATGTCGCACATTCCTCCTGTTTTTATTTTTCGGAGCGTTTCCACTCCGCTTCCAACTGCTTCCGCGCCGCCGGATCCGCCCGGCGCCAGTCCTCCCACATATCCTTCGTCCAGTGCCGCCGGTCCGCGCCCCCGGCCTCGGAGGTATACCGCTGCTGGGTGCGGGCCGTGTGGGCGATGGCCGCCGCCATCACCAGGTCGTCGTGCTCTCCCGCCGCCGCCTGCGGCTTCCGGTTCTCGTCGTAGACGAAGGTGATCATCTCGCCCAGCGTCCACGCCGACACCACCAAACCCGGCTCCTCATCCATCACCGTGTGCAGCGTGGCCAGCATCTGGGGCCGCGTCCGGGAGGACGTCACCCAGCCCTGGGACTTGACCATTACGTTCTTGAAGGTGTCGAAGCGCTCCCGCTGGTAGAGCGTCGGGTAGTGCCACTCCTCCAGCTTGTTCTCCGGATAGGTGGAGAAGTTGACCTCCACCGCCGCAAGCGCGTCGTTGTAGTACCGGCCCAGGCAGTAGATCTGCCGGGCATACTGTATCTCAGACAGCGGCATCTGCAGCTCCGCCACCTGCGCCCCGGTGCGGTTGTCCAGCACGAAGGCCGTGAAGCGGTCGCTGCCCTCTCCGGCCGTGTCGCCGCCCAGCACATAGGGCGCGCCCTTCTCCGGCGTCTGCCAGATACGCACCGCCCCGGTCTCGCCGGGCTCATACCGCCAGTTTCGGGGCGCGTCCCCCGGCTCCGCCGGCTCGTCGAATACGAACCAGCCCACGGACACCGGTGCCGGCGCGTGCATCCGCTGCCGCCCCAGCGCCGCGTTGTCGAAGTAGCCCTCGCCGCTGAGCAAAAACGCCTCGTCCGGCGTGTTGGGGTACTCCTGCCGGAACATGGCCGCGTCGTTGCCGCAGTTGGCCTTGATGCACCAGCGCCGCCACATGAGCTGCTCGTCGTCCAGCCCGAAGTCCTGCCGCAGCTTCTCCTCCTCGTCGCTCCACACGGTGCCCGTCGGCACGCTTTTCCGGTACCCCGGCTCCAGATACCAGGGCAGGAACACCGGCGTCCATGCGTTGGCGCCCGCCACCGCGTCGTCCCACAGCGTCTTGAAATGGTCGTAGCCGTTGGCCGTGCTCTCGATGACCACCATCGTGTCCGGCTCATCCGGCACAGCCTGCATGATGCCCAGCAGCAGCTCGTCCTTGTTCTTAGGCCAGAAGGCATACTCGGAGATGTGCACGTTGGTCAGCGTGTCGCTTCGGCCCACGCCGCCCTTGCCCGCCGTCTGGCAGCGGATAGAGCTCCGCAGACCCGGACGGCGCCGCTTGTCCCTCTCGTCCTTGGTAGGGTTCTCGAATACCAGCTCCTTGGCGTTGGAGTTTTTCCGCATGGGCTGTGCGCCCGCCGGCAGGCTGTCGTAGAACAGCTTGTTCATCTTGAACAGGTTGGCCGTGGCCGTGTTCTCGTGGGCCACGATCAGCGTCTTCACGTTGGGGCGCGTCACCGTGTCCTGGAACATCAGCCCCTCCGTCACCGTGGAGATGCCCTCCTGCCGTCCTTTCAGGACGATCAGGCGGATGGGCTTCCCCTGCGCCGCCTGCTGGCGGATGACGCCGTACAGGTTGTTCTGCGCGTCGTTGAAGCGCAGGTGCGCCATCGTCTGCTTCTTCGTGCGTATCCACAGCAGGTTCTCGCAGTATTCCTTGGGGTTCCGCAGGTTCACACCCTCGCCTCCTCTCCTCAAAGCCGCCGCCCGTTCACCGGGCAGCCGCTTTCAAAAGAGGGCGGTGCGGGGCGGCTCACGCCAGCCCCGCCGCTTCTCTCTTTGCCATGACCTTACGATACAGCTGCCGGGCCGTCCGGCCGTCCGTCACGATGTCGCCCCGCAGGTAGTAGGTGCACCCGTCCGGGGACTCCGCCTTCCGCGTGTGGTCCGTCTTGCCGGCAAAGTCGCACCTGTACTCCGGCCGCCCGGAGCGCCACACGCAGCTTCCGCAGTGCTCCGCCATCTCACGTTCCCACCTTCCGCACCTGGTCGGCCAGCGCCAGCAGCGCCCGCCGCAGCTTCTCCTGCTGACTGTCCGGCAGCGCCTGCAGCAGCGCCGCCAGGGTGTTCACGTTTTCCACCGTCTGATCGAACACCACCTTGAACTTGGTCACGCCCTCGTTGCTGGCCGCGGCGGCCAGCTTGTGGGCGGCCTCCGCCTCGGCCTTGTAGCCCTTGGCGGCATCCAGCGCGCTGTCGCGCTCCCGTTCGGCGTCCTGCAGCTCCGCCTCGGCGGCCTCCTTCCTCTCCTCGGCCGCTGCGGCCTCGCCGCGGGCCTGCTCCAGCGCCTTCTCCAGCTCGGCCACTCGCCGGGCGGCGGCGTCCTCGGCCTCCTGCCGGGCAGCGGCCAGCTGCTCCTCCGTGGCGTCCCTCTGCTCGATGGCCACCTCCGTGGGCCGGTTCTTCAGCGCCTCCAGTTCTCCCTGCAGGGCCTCCACATGATCCCGCGCCTCCCTGGCGGCTTCGCGGGCGGCGTACAGGTCTGCCTTGGCCTGCTCCGCCTCTTCACGGGCGGCGTTGCGCTCCGCCACGGCCTTCTCCAGCTCCTTCACCGTCATTTCCGCGGCGGTCTTCTCCGCACCGTCCACCGCGTGTGTCTCACCGGCGAAGCTGTCGCGCTCGTTTTCCGGCAAAGCCAGTAATACCAACGCTTTCCGCACGCCCAAATCCGCAACCGTTGCGGATTTGCCGTACTCCTTCCACAGCCGGATATACTGCTGTGCGCTGCGCTCGGAGAACTCCACCTTTTTCTCCAGCCAAGGCAGCCACTCCCCGTGGGAGAGCTGCGCCTTGGCCTCCACCAGCCGCTTGCCGATCTCCAGAATGGCCATGCCGGCCTGCTGCTTGTAGAAGTTGATTTCCTCCGTGATGACGTCAATGTCGCGCTCCTCAAAGGCCTCGTCCATGGAGCCCTCGCTGAACATCTCGCGCAGCGCCTCGCCCTCGGAGTACCCCTCCGGGGCCGTGCTCACTATGTCGTACATACTCATGCCGCGTTCCTCCTTGTTCTCTTTTTCGGCAGCCTCGGCCTGCCGTTCTTATCCCGCTTGCTGCCGTCCCGCAGCCATTTCAGCCACGGATCCAGCACCGGCGCGTACAGCTTCCGGGCGCTCTCCCGGTCCGGGTTGTCGGCGCAGCCCTCCAGCTCGTTCCGATAGCCGTGCACCTGCACGATATTGTTGGCGTTCATTTCGATGGTCGCCAGCGGCGTGTGGGGCCTGTCCCGTCGGCGCAGGAACAGGATGGTGGTCGCACCCTTCAGGTGCCGGTCCGCGTAGCCGCCCACGCAGTGCTTCAGCGCCTTGCCCTCCTCCACGATCTCGTCGGCGCTGACGGGGGCGCGGATGAGGAAGTCCTCCGTCCAGAACAGATACTTCTCGGTCAGGCCGTGCAGCCGCTTCCTGTAGGCCTCCTCGGCGGCTTTCTGCGCCGCTGCCGCCTTCGCCTCCCGGCGCTGGCGCTGTATGGCGCTCCACGCCGCCGTCACCCGGTCGTGCTTTTCCACAAGGTCCCGCGGCATGAGGATCAGCGGGTTCTCCATGTCCATCCCGCAGTGCTCCGCCGCGTCCAGATAGTCCTTGTACAGCTGCAGCACCCCTCTCCGGGTGCCGGAGCCAGGTCTGCCGCCCTCCTGCAACTCTATCCGGCTCTTTTCCAGATAGACCGTCAGCTTCTCCGCCGTGACGCCCAGCCGCTTCAGCAGGCCCACGGCGTAGTTCTCCTCGCCGCGGCCCAGGGTGGCCTCTGCGAGCCACGCCGCGTTTTCCATGGTCATTTTCAGCGCCGTGTCCCTGTGCCGGATATACAGCCGCAGCACCCGCAGCGGCTCCGTGGTGGAACGCGCCGCCATCGCCTCCTTGGGCGTGCATTTCATAAAGTCCCTGGGCTTGTCCGCGTCCCATTTGATGATGTCGGCGTTCCTTACGCCCCGGCCCACCAGGTCCTTCACCGCGTCCTCCAGCCCCAGCTTCATCAGCATTTCGATCTGGCGGGGATAGAAGCAGCACGCCGTCAGCAGTTCGATGAAGTCGTCCGAGGGCAGGTGTATCCTTCCGATACCGCACCAGCGCATACAGCCCTTGTCCAGCTCCGGCAGACCGACCACATCATAGCCGCTGCCCAGCTCGGCGCAGTAGGTGTAGGGCGAGTGGATCTGCCACATCCCGCCCTTGCGCCCGCTGCTCTTGCCGGGCGCGGTCTGGCGGTGGTAGCTCATGGGTGTGCCGCCGCTGCACCACCACGGCCGCGTGGCCTGCTCCGCCACGCCCGGCGCGAAGCGGTACACCCCCAGCAGCTTCATCTCCGGCAGCGCCGTCAGTATCGGCTCCCCGTTTATGCCGACGCGGCTGTAGTTCTTTTCGCACGTCCACGCCGTGGCCCACAGGGCGCCGCGCCACTGCCGCAGCAGCACTGCCCGCCGGAAGCTCCACAGGTTGGCCCGCCCGCCGGAGTACCGCAGCTCCTTCACCGTGACCTCCGCGCCGCAGTAGGGGCACCTGCTCCGCCTGTGCGTGGTGGGCGAACAGTCCCAGCTGTTCCGCGGCTCCGGCGTGTGCGGCGCGTGCAGTGCCCTCAGCTCGTCCGCGTTGTCCGTGTCCGCCCTGACGAAGGTGTGCCGCCGACAGCAGGTGGTCCATATCTCGCCCTTGCCCGGCCGCTTGAACAGGAAGTGCCGGAACCGTCCGTTGACCTCCTCCATCTCCCGCGCCGTGGGCTTCGGGGCCAGTCGCTCCAGCGCGGCGGCTCTTTCCTTTCCGTCCTGCATAGCGCTCACCAGAAGTCCGCCAGATCCAGCACCACGGCCTTGCGCTCCTGCGGTGCCGCCGGCGCCGCGTCATGCTCGCACATGGCGATGGTCAGCTTCATGGTCACCACGCAGCCGGGGAAAAAGAACGCCGCCGCCCGCTTGTAGGCCTCAAGGTCGCTCAAGCTGCCGCCCACGCCCTTCAGCACGGCCTTGACGCACTCCTCCACGCTGCCGCCCTGCGCCACCGCCTGGGCGAACTCCGCGTCCTGCCGGCAGAAGTCCTCCAGCGCCGTCACCACCGGCTTGAACACCACGGCCTCCCGCTGGCCCGCGGGTGCCTTGGCACCGCGCAGCTTCTCCAGCGCCTTGTCCAAATACTCGTTCATCGCACAGTTCCTCCTGTTTGTCTGTTTGTCTTTCAGTGCCCGGCGTACAGCCGCCGGAAGTAGTCCTTCCTGGCGGCGGCCTTCCGCTGCTCCTCTATGCGGATGATGCTGATGCAGTCGTCGCACAGCGGGCCGGAGCCGTGAAAGATCTTGCCGCACCGCTGGCACACGTTCCGCACCACCGGCAGCTTCTCCCGCAGCTCGCACCGGGCGGCCACCTTGGCCCACGGCACGCCCCACAGGTGCGCCGCCTCCACCGTGGCCTGCTCCCAGCTGGGGGCAATCACCGGCACGTCGTAGTGGCCCTCGCACTGTACCCACCACAGGAAGTCGGCCTTCTTGCCCTTTCCCTCTGCCATGCTCACCGTCCCCTTCCGCGCATCCGGGCCTTTTCAGCCTTGGCGCCGTACTCGTTGATCTTGTGCCGCTGGTAGCGGTCTATCTCCTTCTCCCGCCGGTAGGCGGTCAGCTTCACCCGTTCCTCGGCCCTGGCGGCCTCCACCTCGGCGTACTTCCCGCACCGGTAGCTTCCGTCCTCGTTCCTTCCGTGGCAGCCGATGTATCGCTCCGTGCAGTGCAGGCACGGCTTCAGCTCGGCGTTTCTCCCTGTCTTAGGTCGGTTGTCCATGTTACCAGCTCCCTTCTGGCGCCGGCCGCGGCGGCATCCTCATGGGCCATGAGCACGTCCACCACATAGCCGTGCACGCCGGTGTCCAGCGCCTTGTAGGTCTTTTCGCCTATGGTCACGGTGCTGCCCAGCGGGATGATGTCCGGATCCACCGCCACGGCCTCGCCGGGGTGTACCCACTCTCCGCTGGCGGTCAGCACAAGGTCGCCGCAGCGGTTGAGATGGCTGTACGGTGTGCAGCAGGCGCAGTAGCCCGTCACCGTGAACACGCCGGCAGTTTCCGTGATCTCCGGCTCCAGCAGGATCGCTATCTCCTGCGGCTCCTGCGCGGCGCTCTCCGGTGCCGGTCTGCTGCCCAGCAGCCAGATCAGCTCCACCGCCAGCAGCACCGTCAGCACGGCGGCCACCGCCCACAGGGCGTCCCGCGGCCGCGGGGTGGGGCGGGCGGGGCTATAGGCCCGCGCCCGCCGGTTCCGTTCCATCCGTGTCTCCGTCACCGGCCCAGCGCCTCCACGCATTTCAGCACCGCCCCGGCCAGCCACGCCGCGCCGATGTAGGCACAGATCCATCCGAAGGCGCTCATACCGCCAGCCTCCCCATCGTGTCCTCCGCCCAGGTCTCGATGCGGTCCGTGTCCCGCACCTGCACCTGGTAGGCCCACGCGCCGTTCCGTTTCGTGGCCCGGAGCACCGTACCTATGGGCGGGTGCCCGCCGTTTCGCTCTGCGGCCGTCGGGGCGAGGCACACCGCCTGTTCGCCCTCGACGAACTTCGCGCCGCGGCTCTTTCTCTTGTTCATGCTCTGCTCCTTTCGTATCCCCGGCTTGCGCCGGGGGATAGCCTTTCTGATCAGTCCTGCGCCGGCTCCGCCGTCTTGGCCTTGATGCCGATGTGAAAGCCGGGGGCCACGCCAAGCGAAATGCTGGCAAAGTTGGAGTCCGCGGCGCCCGACGTGTTCACACCGCAGAAATAGTTGCTGTCGCTGGCATCCGGCGAGCGCAGCCAGGCAAACCACAGGTACGTCTTCCGGTGGGCCTGGTCCTCGGCGAAGAACGGCAGGGGCTTGTCCGGCGTGTCGTCCCGCTGCATCCAGTCCGGCGCGTCCTCGCCAAACACCTCCACCGCGGACAAGGGCCACAGCTTGTCCGTGCATCTGTACGCCTCGCCGTCCACCGTCTGGGTGATGGTGCGCGCCAGCAGCAGCGCCGCCAGCTCGTCCGGCAGCAGGGGCAGGACCTCCTCGTTGAGGCGTTCTCTGGCGTCGCTCTCCGGGTAGTTCACATAGTCGGTGCTCCACCAGCGGCGGCCGTCGTACATGGCCATGTCCCGCACGCCCTTAAAGAGGCAGCCGGTGAGGACGCCGTCGGTGATGTCCGCCACCACGAAGGCGGCCTCCTGGCCGTTCTTTAGGTTAAAGGCGACCTCGTCGCCCACGCGCAGCGCCGCCAGCTTCTCCGGGCGGGCGAAGTCCTCCGCGCTCCAAATGGTCAAAGTCTCGTGTTTCATGTCGTTTTTCCTCCTGTTGTTGATTATTTGCTCCCGGCCTCCGCCGGGTAGAAATTCGCACGTCCGGCAAAAAAGGTGTTCAGCACCGTGACCTGGATGGCCGTTGCCAGCTGGCCTCGCCGGGCTTCGTCCAGCGTGTCCACGTCGGTCTCCACGCCGTTCACCTTTACAAAGGCCTTCACCGTGATGGGCGGCCGTTCCCGCTTCGCCATGCTGTCACGCTCCTTTCCTGCCATCCTATGCCCCGTCGGGATTGTCCTATCTCTTGCGCCCTCCCCCGCGCCGTGCTATACTGGCGGCGAAGGGAGGTGAGATTTTGTCTTACTGTGAAATGCTCCTTGTGTTCCGCGATCCGCCGCCGGAGGCGCTTATCCCGTCCATGCTGGAGTCCGGCGCGCTTGGCGGCGCTATCTCTGTGTTCGACCGGGCCTTTCAGATCGGTGCGGCCTGCTCTCCCAGCGAGCTTCGCCACCGGCTGAAATCCTACATTCCGGGCCTGCCCTACGCCTGCGGTGTGCTGCGACCCGAAACGTTCCTCATCGACCGCGGCGCTGCCGAATGAGCGCCCGCCGCATCCCGTGATTGTCCCGCCGCTTGCGGCGGGGCTTTCTTTTCCAGCCCACGAACCGCGGCTTCACGGTCACACCCCCCCCCTTGCGGCGGTGCATCTCTTTACGGATCCACATACGCCCTCCCTGTCAACGCGCCTAACCGTCGATCTCGATCCGGTACGCCATTGCCGGACGCCCGTCGTGCAGTCGGCGGGCGTTCTGCTTTTTCAGCAGCTCCTTCACCGCCCGTGTGATCTCCTGTGCCTCCTGCGCCGTTTCCGTGGTGTGCTCGATGTGAACGCTCACAAATCCTGGTGTTCTGTTCTCAAATATTTTCATTTGGTCCTCCCTGCCGTTTCCGCGTCGATTGTCAGCAGCAGATCAAGCAACTCACCCATATCCATCTTCAAGGCTGGCGCGATTCGGTTGATCTCCCTGACGTTGGTGACATAATGGCCGTTGACAAGATAGCTGACCTTTTGCCTTTGCCAACCCATTGCGGCGGCAAAGGCTTTTTCTGTGCCGTGCAC
>CALDMA010000337.1 GCA_937915075.1 uncultured Oscillospiraceae bacterium | reverse complement strand
TGATCTTCTCCGGCATGGAGCAGATGAAGAAGGAGCCGTTCAAGACAGTATTCATCCACGGCCTCGTCCGCGACGACAAGGGCCGCAAGATGTCCAAGTCCCTCGGCAACGGCATCGACCCGCTGGAGATGGCGGAGAAGTACGGCGCGGACGCGCTGCGCTTCAACCTCATCACCGGCAACTCTCCCGGCAACGACGCGCGCTTCTATGTTGAGAAGTGCGAGGCCATGCGCAACTTCGCCAACAAGATCTGGAACGCCAGCCGCTTCGTGATGATGAACCTCACCATCGACCATGTCGAGCTGCCCGAGCAGCTTGAGCTGGAGGACAAGTGGGTGCTGAGCAAGCTCAACACGCTCGTGAAGGAAGTCACCGACAATATGGACGCCTTTGAGATCGGCGTCGCGTCCGCGAAGGTCTACGACTTTATCTGGGACACCTACTGTGACTGGTTCATCGAGCTGTGCAAGGCCCGCCTGACCGGCGACGACGAGCGCGCGAAGATCAACGCGCAGAACGTGCTGTGCTATGTGCTGATCGAAACGCTCAAGCTGCTGCATCCGTTCATGCCGTTCATCACCGAGGAGATCTATCAGGCGCTGCCGCATACGGCCGAGGACAAGGGCGAGTTCATCATGCTCCAGAAGTGGCCGGAGTACCGCGCTGAGCTCAGCTTCCCGCAGGAGGAAGAGGCGATGGGACTCATTATCGACGCCATCACCGCCATCCGCGCCCGCCGCAACGAGATGAACGTCGCGCCCTCGAAGAAGGTGCATTACACCATCGCCACCGTGCACGCGGACACCTTTGCACGCGGCATCCCGTTCTTCAAGCGCCTCGCCTCCGCGAGCGACGTGACCGTTGCCGACGCGAATATTCCCGCGCCCGACGGCTCGATCGAGGTTGTGACCCATGCCGCGCGCGTGCTCATGCCGCTCGCCGAGCTGGTAGACTTCGAGAAGGAGCTGGCCCGCATCGCCAAGGAAAAGGCGAATGCGGAAAAGCAGCTCGCCGGCATTGAGAACAAGCTCTCGAATCAGGGCTTTATCGCCAAGGCGCCCGAGGCCGTCGTCAACGGCGCTCGCGAGGACGCGGCGAAGCTCCGCGCTCTCATCGAGAAGCTCGACGCCTCCGCCGCCGCGATGAAGAAGTAAAAGACATCCAAAACGCCCTGCCGCAGGACTCCCGCGGCAGGGCGTTTTCATATAAGGCGGTTGATTACTTCTTTTTCATTTCCCTGATACACATGACAACGATATAGATCAGATAACCCAGGAAAATAACGACTGCGGGAAGGACCATAACGACGAAAAAGAAGCTTGCGACGGATTGCATGAGCGCCTGATAGATGAGCTCTCCCATAAAAGTCCTCCTCTCAAATTCCGGCTTGTCTGTGATGTTTTCATGGCAGCATGGAGCTGTGAGAAAGTCAACGGCAAAATGAGGGCTTTTCAAGTCCTCGTTCGTTTGTTATACTTACCTTACTATCAAAGGAGGGTGACACCTATGCAGAAGATCGAATTCGGCTCCACCGGCCTTGTGATCGAAAAGAATGGCTTCGGCTGCCTGCCCATTCAGCGCATCAGCGAAGCGGAGGCGGTGAAGCTGCTGCACAAGGCCTGCGACGGCGGCATCAACTTCTTCGACACCGCCCGCGCGTATTCCGACAGCGAGCAGAAGGTCGGCGCGGCCTTTTCCGGGATGCGCGACCGGATCGTGCTGGCGACCAAGACCGGCGCGCAGACCGCTGAGGGCTTCTGGCGCGACCTTGAGACCAGCCTGCGCACACTCAAGACCGACTACATCGACATTTACCAGTTCCACAATCCGGCCTTCTGCCCGAAGCTGGGCGGCGAGGACGGATTGTACGACGCGGCGCTCAAGGCAAAAAAGCAGGGAAAGATCCGCCACATTTCCATCACGAACCATCGCCTTGCGGTGGCGCAGGAGGCCATCGACTCCGGATTGTATGCCTCGCTGCAATTTCCGTTCAGCTATCTTGCTGGGGAACAGGAGCTCGCATTGGTCGAGGGCTGCCGCGCACACGGCATGGGCTTTATCGCGATGAAGGGCATGGCAGGCGGCCTGCTCCGCGACGGTCTGACCGCGGCGGCCTGGATGGCGGCGCAGGAAAATGTGGTGCCCATCTGGGGCGTGCAGCGGGAGAGTGAGCTGGACCAGTTTTTGCAGTGTATCTGCGAGGGCGCAGAGCTGACGGATGAGCGCCGTGCGACGATCGAGCGCGACCGCCGGGAGCTTTGCGGCGAGTTCTGCCGCGGCTGCGGCTACTGTATGCCGTGCCCCGCGGGCATCGAGATCAACCAGTGCGCGCGTATGTCGCTGATGCTGCGCCGCGCGCCGGCGCAGGCGTGGCTCACCGAGGAATGGCAGGCCAAAATGCACCAGATCGAGCAGTGCAGGCACTGCGGACATTGCATGGCAAAGTGCCCCTACGGTCTCAACACCCCAGAGCTGCTGCAGGCAAACTACAAAGATTACTGGGAGGTTCTGGCGCAGAGCCGGAAGTAAACCACAGTACTGTCAAGACAAAGAATATATCGGGAAAGCGCAGGGGGCTCCCTGCGCTTTTTCAATGCTTTTTCGCCTTTGCGCTCAACGACTTGACACGGATAGCGAACACAGCTACGCCGCGCGCCTGCTCTTCCGTAAAGGTATCCTCACGGCCGGCCATGTGGCGCATGAGCGCGGAGAGCGCTTCAAGCTTTTCCGCCCCCGCTATAAGCTCTGCCGTGCCGCTGCCGATGACGGAGGCATAGTAGTAGCCGTAGCCGCAGGCGTGGTCGGCGGACTGCAGCTCGCCGCGGCAGTCCATTTCAAAGGAGACGCGCGGGTCGCGGCGCAGCAGCTCGAGCTTGCGGCCTTCCCTGGCGCTGTGGCAGTAGAAGGTGAAAACGCCGTCCGCGAAACGATAACCGAAATTGAGCGGGATGATGTAGGGAAGCCCCTGCTCATCGAGCATAGCAAGGCGAATAACTTTACATTCATTGACAATGGAGAGGATCTCTTGGCTGTCGGTGATCTCACGGTCGTTTCTGCGCATGGCACTGCCTCCTTATATCGGGCCGTTCGGCCCTTGAAATGATAATAGCATTTTACAATGACCGATGGGAAAAGAGCAAGCGAAAAAAAGACAGAACAGGCAAAAAGAAACGGAATGACACATTCTTTCGACAAAAAAAGGGCTGCGGACAGGCTATACTGAAAGCGCACAGAGGTGCAGAACGAGCAAGAGGAGGTCGGGACATGGAGGTTCTGACAAGAACAAACGGAAGAGAGATGACGCTTGCGATCAGTGGGGAGTTGGATCACCACGGCGCGCACGGCGCAATGCAGCAGATCGACCACGCGCTCGACGCGGCGCTGCCGCTGTCGCTGACGATGGACCTTTCGGGAGTGTCCTTCATGGACTCCTCCGGGATCGCCGTGGTGCTGCGCGCACACCGCCGCATGGCGGCGCTCGGCGGCAGCCTGCTCATTACCGGCGTGCCGGCGCAGGCCCGAAAGGTTTTCGATGCGGCGGGTGTGCCGCGTCTGGTCACAATGCAGTAAGGAGGAATGGATATGAAAAAGAGCAGCAACTACATAAAACTGGAGTTTCTCAGCCGCAGCACGAACGAGGGCTTTGCCCGCAGCGCGGTCGCGGCCTTCGCGTCCCAGCTCGACCCGACGCTCGACGAGCTCGGCGATATCAAGACGGCGGTGAGCGAGGCGGTGACGAATGCCATCGTCCACGCCTATCCCGATACGCTTGGAAAGATCGTGGTCCGCGTGCGCCTGCTGGACGGCGGTGTGCTGGAGATCGCGGTATACGACTGGGGACGTGGCATTGCGGACGTGGAGAAGGCGCGCGAGCCGCTCTTTACGACCGGAGGCGAGGAGCGCAGCGGCATGGGCTTCACCATCATGGAGAGCTTCATGGATACGCTCAAGGTCCGCTCCCGCCCGGGTAAGGGGACCGTCGTGACCATGCGCAAAAGGATCGCGCAGCGCACGGGCCGCGCATGAGCACAGCCGAGACCTTTGCCCTGCTTGAGGCGGCGCAGAGCGGCGACGAGGAAGCCGGCGAGCGTGTGCTGCGGGAGAATACCGGCCTGATCTGGAGCGTCGTGCGCCGCTACAATGGCCGCGGCGTGGAGACGGAGGACCTCTACCAGCTTGGCTGCATTGGATTTCTAAAGGCTGTTAAGGGATTTGACCTTACATACGGAACGCAGTTTTCCACCTACGCCGTACCGAAGATCGCGGGTGAGATACGGCGATTCCTCCGCGACGACGGCGCGATAAAGGTGGGCCGGGCCCTGCGTGAGCGGTCGCAGAGCATCTACAGTGCGCGGGAGAAGCTGCGGGTGCAGCTCGGACGCGAGCCTGTCCTCTCGGAGCTTGCGGAGGAGACCGGCTTGAGCGTCGAGGAGATCGCGGATGCCGACCTTGCCTCCGCCGCGCCGGAGTCCTTTCAGCAGGAGAGGGGCGACGGACTGACGCTGGAAACGCTTCTCGGCACGGAAAGTCCGGAGGAGGGGCTGATCGAGCAGCTTTCCCTGCGCGCGGCGATCGACCTGCTGCCGGAGCGGGAGCGCATGACGATCCTGCTGCGCTTTTTCAAGGCGCTGACGCAGGAGCAGACGGCGCGGGTGCTTGGCGTGTCGCAGGTGCAGGTATCGCGGCTGGAGCGCCGTGCGCTGCAAAGGCTACGCACGGCGATGGAGACGGAGGGATAGCGTCCGGATCGGACTGAAGCTCCGTCAGCAGAGGCCAGAAGCGCTTCGGCATGTGCGACATGCGGAGCTTCGGGTTTTCTCGCTCACGAATGGCGATGGTGTCATAAAAGCAGCGCCAGAGCCGTCGATAGCGTTTCTCTGCCTCGTCGGGCGGAGCCATGACGAATTCCTCCAGCGGTACGATGGCGGAATGACCGTCGGCATAAAAGAGCGCCTCACGGTGTGTGCGGTCATAGAGGAAAAAGGTCTCGTCGTGGCAGCGCTGGCAGAAGTGACCGCGCAGAAGCGGCAGAACGCGGTTTTTTGGTTCGATCTCCGCGGCGAGCACGCCGCCGATGTCGGAAAAACGTACAAAGCCGCGATACTGCTCCAGCTCGCCGTTCAGCTGCCGCACGGCACGCAGCAGGGGATGATACGTTTCATCGGAAAGCCGCTGCAGCAGCGGCTTTCCTTCACGGTAGAGCCTGGCGGCAAAGCGATAGATGGCAAGCTCTTTTTCCGGTAGGCACGTCCAGTACGCGCGGCGCAAAAATGGTCCGACCTCCGGCGAAAAGCGCCGGAAGCCCTCATATACGCGGCGCGCGTGCGCCGCGTCCGTCGTGACGGCACGGACCTCATACAAGCATGGCTCAAGCTCTCCGGGGCGGAAAAACGCGGCGGGGAGCTCCTTTTGCGTGTAGCTTTCATAGATGCAGCACAGAAGTCCATCAAAGCTGCCGTCGTATTCATAAACGACCTCGCGCCATGTCATAGAAAATCTCCTTTTTATGCCGGCTCGAAGAGTGAGAGCTGGTCGAGCGGTCCTGCCGGGAGCGAGGTTCGCTCCGTGGCGGTCAGATTACGCCGGACTCCCTCGAGCGAGAGCCGCAGCGGTGCGGTGCTTCGGCCGGAGCAGGTAAGAAAATACTGCGCCCGTTTGAGCACGACGCCGAGTTTTTTGAGGTCCTCTGCGCGCAGCGCTCCGCCGCGGCGCGCGACAAGGATGCGCTTCGCGCTGACCACGCCGATGCCGGGAACGCGCAGCAGCGCTTCATAATCCGCGCGGTTGACCTCGACCGGAAAGAAGTCGGGGTGCCGCAGCGCCCAGCAGCATTTGGGATCAAGCAGCGGATCAAAGTCCGGCTGACTTTCATCGAGCAGCTCGCCGGCGCGGAAGCCGTAGAACCGCAACAGCCAGTCCGCCTGATAGAGTCGGTGCTCGCGCAGAAGAGGCGGCTTGGTATCCAGAGACGGTAAGAGCGTATTTTCCACCACCGGCACATAGGCCGAGTAGAAAACACGCTTGAGGCGATAGGTATCGTAGAGCGATTGCGTCAGCGTCAGGATGTGGCGGTCGCTCTCCCCGGTCGCACCGACGATCATCTGCGTGGCCTGCCCCGCGGGGGCAAAGCGCGGCGCGTGACGGTATTTGACCAGCTCGCGCCGGTTTTCCTGTCCGCGGTCCGCGATGAAGCGCATGGGCCGCAGCACGGCGGCTTTTGTCTTGTTCGGCGCGAGGGCGCGCAGCGACGCTTCACTCGGCAGCTCGATGTTGACGCTCAGACGATCGGCGAGCATCCCGAGCTGCTCGACCAGCTCCGGCGAGGCGCCGGGGATGGCCTTGGCGTGGATGTAGCCGTTAAAACGGTATTCACGGCGCAGGATGGACAGCGCGCGGATCATCAGCTCCGTCGTGTAATCCGGCGAGCGCAGCACACCGGAGGAGAGAAAGAGCCCTTCAATATAGTTGCGTCGGTAGAACTGAATGGTCAGGTCGGCAAGCTCCTCGGGCGTGAAGGTCGCGCGGCGCGTTTCGTTCGTGCGTCGGTTGACGCAGTATTTGCAGTCGTACATACAGTCGTTCGAGAGCAGCACCTTGAGAAGCGTGATGCACCGTCCGTCCGCGGAAAAACTGTGACAGCAGCCCATGACGCCGGACGAGGTGCATCCGATCTTGCCGCGTTCAAAGCCGCGCCTGGCCCCCGAGGAGGTGCAGGCCGCGTCGTACTTCGCGGCGTCCGCTAAAATGGAGAGCTTATCCAGAAGCTCCATGCCGTTATCCGCGTGCACGGACGCGGCGCGTCTTGCGGCGCGGCTGGTCAAGATAGGTGATGACCTTCATCAGATTCGCCGTGACGGCAGTGATGCCGAGCAGCACAAAGATCGTTGTGGAAGCAGCCATGTTCATACCCTCCTGATTGCTCTGAAACTCTTGTTCTAATCGCATTATAAATCGAACAAACGTGCTTGTCAATAGAAAATAGAACAAAATTTTTATTTCTTTGCAAAAATCGGGGAAATAGGTTGACCGGGAAGGGGAGATGCGGTAGAATCAAGGAGAATTTTGAGAAAACAGGTGGAACGCATGAGTGATTTTAAAGCTCGTTTTTTAGCAGCAAGAAAGAGATATATTGAGTTACGATTTGATCGGTTGAATCAAAAGCAGTTTGAAGCTGTTATGGCGATCGAAGGACCTGTATTGCTTTTAGCAGGTGCAGGCAGCGGCAAGACGACTGTTATGATTAGTCGAATCGCAAATCATCTTCTATTTGGACGCGCTTACGAAAGCAATGAAGTGCCTGACCGGATTGGTGAAGAAGATCTTCGCTATCTTGAGAGCTTTATAGCTGATTCTGTACATGAGAATTGGAAGAGAGCGGATAAAATCTGTGAATTGGATCCGATCAACCCTTGGCAAATACTTGCTGTTACATTTACAAATAAAGCGGCGAAAGAACTGAGGGAACGCCTGAATAAGCGACCATATAATCTGGAGGAGAAGGAAACAAAAGAAGTTTGGGCATCAACATTTCATGCTTGTTGTATTAGAATTCTTCGTCGATATGCCGACCGTATCAGTTTTTCAAATGACTTTACTATTTATGATACTGATGATAGTAAACGGGTGATAAAAGATATCTATAAGGATTTGGACATTTTAGAGAAAGATTTACCAGCAAAAGATGCTTTGTCTGCAATCAGTAGAGCTAAAGAGAAAATGATATCTCCGGATGAATACGAAAGAGATGCTGAAAATAATTTTGACTGGAAAAGAAATCAAATTGCAAAGGTTTATAAAAAATACGAATCGGCTCTTTGTCAAGCAAATGCAATGGACTTTGATGATATAATCCTTCATACAGTACATCTGCTACAAAATGACGAAGAAGTAAGGGAACACTATCAGAAACAGTTTAAGTATATCTTGGTTGACGAATATCAAGATACCAATGATCCGCAGGAAGAACTCATTAAACTTATTGCAGGGGATAATAAAAACATCTGCGTGGTCGGCGATGACGACCAGAGCATCTACCGCTTCCGCGGTGCGGAAGTAAAGAATATATTAACATTTGATAAGCGCTACAAGGGCACGCGTACGATCCGTCTCGAGCAGAACTACCGCTCCACGCAGAATATCCTCGACGCGGCGAACGCCGTCATTAAGAACAACGTCGGGCGCAAGGGCAAGACGCTCTGGACCGACGCGGGCAGCGGCGAAAAGGTGACCATCAAGACCGTGTTCAACGAGCAGGACGAGGCGAACTTTGTCGTCTCCGGCATGATGACAGACTTCAACCGCGGCAAGAACTGGCGCGACAACGCGGTGCTCTACCGCATGAACGCGCAGTCGAACGCGCTGGAATACGCGCTCAAGCGCAACGGCATCCCGTATCAGGTCGTCGGCGGCATGAAATTCTTCGACCGTGCCGAGGTCAAGGATATGCTGGCCTACCTCGCGCTCATCAACAATCCCGCGGACGATCTGCGGCTGCGGCGCATCATCAATACGCCCGCCCGCGGCATCGGCAGCGCAAGCGTCGAGCGCGTGCAGGCACTGGCCGCCGAGCAGGGCGTGCCGATGATGACGGTCCTCCGCGCGGCGGGGGAGTACGCGGCGC
>CALDMA010000336.1 GCA_937915075.1 uncultured Oscillospiraceae bacterium | reverse complement strand
GCTGGCCGGGAAAACTTTATATTTTTTCACTGTCCTCTTGACGGGGTGCGGTTCACAATCGGCTTGCCTCTCCCTTTTTTATTTCTCCAGCTCCCGCAAGCGCTTGAGAAACACCGCCAGCTGCTCGCGCGTGACGAACGAGCGGTATTGCTTGTTGCCGTTTCCGTCACCCACGATCAGACCGTTTTTCTCAGCCCACTCGCGCGCCTCCGCGCTCCAGTCCGCCGGCTCGCGCTGCGCGAGCGAGCGCCAGTAGCCCTCCATCAGCGTGTTGAACTGCTCCTGCGTCATCGTTTCCTCCTCTTTAAAGCGCGGCATCGGCGGCGGATACCGCCCCGCGCGCACCATCGACGAGGTGTATTTTCCGCCCCCGTCCCATTGAAAATGGGGCCGGTCGGGAAAGCTCCGCCAATCGCCGCCCCAGGTGAAGCCTATCTCCTTGCCGAGCTTTCCCATCGCGGTGAAAAACGCCGGGTCGTCGTACTCGTGGCCCTTCACGTTCTTGCAGATATCGAACGCCAGCCCCACGTCCCTGGCGTGGAAGGTCGGCACCGTCGCCGTCCTGGCCGCGTAGCCCATCGAGACGAGATAGCGCTGGTATTCCGCGTCGCGCACGGTCTGCACCACCAGCACCGGCAGTCCCCGCGCCGCCGCGCGCTCGATCAGCGTGCGGCAGTTCACCGCCACATCGGCACGCAGCTCGCCGATCTCCCGACTGTTATACATCCTCGTCCTTCTTACTCTGCGTGCCGAAATAAAAACCGATCACCGCCGTGTAGATCGTCATATAGTCCTGCGAGAGCGACCCGCAGCACTCCAGCACGCAGAACGTGATCGTCAGCGTGATCGTCACGATGCTCTTGACCGTAAAAAGATTTGTCAGCCGCTTGAGCGCCAGCTCCTTCATCCGTTCTCCTCCCATCCGTCGCAGTCCTGTCCGCTGCGCGCCTGTCTGCCGCAGGCGGCCTCAAACACGATGCCGCCCGCGGTGTTCTCCGCCTTTGCCTTGTTGTAATAAAAGCCCGCCGACGCGCCGTAGGCCCCCCAGGCGGCGCTCACCGTCGCCGCCACCCACGGCAGCGTGCCGAGATAGCTGTATCCCACTGCCAGCCGCGCCAACGCGAAGCCCTCATAGGTGGTGTAGAGCACCACCGCGCTCTCGAGCAGAAGCAGCAGCTTGGAAAATGTCCATTTTCTCCTCATGCCGCCCCCTGTGCCAGCAGGGAGAATACCGCGCCGAGCAGCAGGTAGAGCACACGGTCGGCCAGCGCCTCCCAGCGCTTCCCCGGTTTTTCCGTGATGCTCTGCACCGCGTTTCGGATCTCCCTCACGTTGCCCTCCACGCTCTCCTGCCGCACGGCGAGCACCTCCACCGCCGTTACCAGTTTATCCAGAGCGTCCTGTCTGCGTTCCACCGCCTCCAGGCGCTTCGCGCAGGCGTGCAGGCGCTCGTCGTTCTCCGTCAGGCGGACCGAGACCTCCTGCTCCGTCATACCGTCGGCACCGCCTTTTCAAAGCTCTCCCAGGTGTGCTCCGCGTCCTCGACGCCCTGCCATGTCCACGCGGCAGCCTCGCACTCCTCCCATGTCAGGAAGCGGAAATAGAAGTCCACCTGCAGATGGCACGGCATGATCTCCAGAATGATGTCGCGGATGCGCGCGAAGTCCTCCGGCTCGCCCGCTACCTGCGGGAAGGTCACGCGCACCACGCCCTGCTCGTCCGTCTCCGCGGCCACGGCGCGCACGCCGCAGCCGCTGATGGTCTGATTGATCGCCTCAAGTGTGAAGCCGTCGCCGCCGACGCGCAGCAGCGACGCGATCGCCAGCCGGCGCAGCGCCGGCGTCGTGCGCGCGCCGATGCGGGAAAACAACCGCTCGCGGCGGGAAAGCCCCTCGTCCTCTGCCGTCATCAGCACGCCCTCGCGCGCCGCCCGTTCTAGCGCCGCGGCCGCAGTGTCCAGTCCCTCGCCCGCGGCGTACAGCTCCGCGCCGCTCAGGCTGCCCTCATCGAGCCGATAGACCCGCAGCGGGCGCAGCAGCTCGCAAAGATAGTTGTAGTAGCCCATCGCCTCACGCCTCCGTCAGCTCGCTGAGCGTCACCGTACCGAGCATCGGCAGCTCTGTCGAGCCGACCGCCACATCCGCCGCCGGCGCGGTCAGATGCACATTCTCTACGCCCTCCACGCCGCAAAGCAGCGTCAGCAGCCTCGCCGTCGTCACGCTCTTTCCCAGCAGCTCGCCGGTGAACAGCGCCTCCAGCGCGCTCTGCGCGCCGGCCTTGACCTCGGCAAAGGTATACCCCGGCGCCGCCTTGAGCGCCGCCGTCACCGCCACCGTCTCGACCGTCGGCGCGAGCACCTTTACATCCACCGCGATCTCGCGCTTTTTCTGCAGGTCCGTCTCGACCGCCGCGAGCAGCGCCGCGTCCGGAACGCCCGCGTGCGTCGCGATCACCACGTTCACGGTCCCGATGCCGCGGGCGCGGCCCACCGCCTTCGCCGCCGCCACGCCGGGATAGCGCATCGCCTCCTGCTCGTAGTAGGCCGCGTTTGCGCCGTTCGGCAGTCGCTGATAGCTCGCCAGGACCCGTCCGCGCAGCGCCTCGTCGCTCTCGGCGTCGCAGCCGCCGGAAAACGCCGACGGATTCGTACACTGCACCACGCCGACCGGCATTGCCGACAGCAGC
>CALDMA010000335.1 GCA_937915075.1 uncultured Oscillospiraceae bacterium | reverse complement strand
CATCCACGCGGGCGATCCGGAGTGCAAGGTCGTCGGCAAGGGTTCTCCCCTGCTCGCGGCGCTCGTCGACCGCGGCGACTTCAACCAGCACGACATCAACACTGAGATCCGCGCGCAGGTCGACAACATCCTCGCGCGCGAAAAGGTCGAAAACCTGATCCTCGGCTGCACGCACTACCCCATCGTGGAGGAGAACTTCCACGAGTGCTATCCGCAGCTGCACCTCATCAACCCCGCGCTCGAGCAGGCAAATGCCGTCAAGACATACCTTGCCGAGCAGAACGCTCTGAACCCGCAGAAGAAGGGCACCTTCACCATCTGCACCAGCGGCGACCCGCAGGTGTACGTCAACGTCGGCAAGCGTCTCGGACTCTTTGAGGCAAGCGAGCTGAAAGTCGTTCACATCTGAAAACAGCATAAGGAAAGCGCAGCCAGCGGCTGCGCTTTCTCTTTGTTCTTTTTTTACCTTTCGCGCTTACGGAGATAGTATGTCACCGCGGCGATGACCTCGACAGCATAGACGCCATAAAACAAAGTGTTGATGTGCTGTGCCTTCTGCCGTGCCAGCGACATCGCCTCCTGCGTGTAGACGGTCACCGGCAGATAGCCGTCCGCCTTTGGCCCTGTCCGCCAGAAAACGACCGAGCGGTTGCGCCAGATGAAGTTGCAGAGCACATTTCCGTTGTCGTCCTCAATGGTCGCGCCCTCGGTCTGCGAGCGGTAGATCGGCGTGTCATTCTCGTAGTAGAGCGGGCTTTCGGCAACGGCGGTCTCCGTCGCAAACCCTCCGCCGCTGTCATAGGTCGGCTTGACGGGCTTTCGCATATAGCGCTTGAATGAGTCAAAGTCCGTGAACTCCACGCCCTCGGCGAGCCGCCTTGTGTCGCCGAAGCCGACAAGCGCGCGGTTGATAAAGGCGCTCAGCGCCAGCGCCGCGCAGAGCGCGAGCGCTGTGGTGCGCAGGAGCCTGTCGTTTTTGCGCTGCGCCTCCGTTTTCTCCTCCGGCGGGAGGAATCTCTTTTTCACCAGCCGCCGCTCGACGAGCCGCACAGCAAAAAAAGCGATCAGCACCGCGGCGAGCAGCACAAGCGCCGCCTGCCAGAACGTGAGCGAGATCCCGACGCCCGTGCGGCTGGCGGTGAAGCCGTTTATCGTGACCGGATGAAACGCCCACAGCAGCGGCAGCGTGCAGGCAAAGAGCACCCACGCGGCCCCGTAGGTCCGCTCCGCGCCGCGGACGACCGCGCGGCGGAAGGCGTCCACGTCCTCCCCCTCCTCGTCGTGTATGGCAAGGAGCGCTGCATTGAGCTGCACGGTCTCAACGGCGGCCGCCGCAACAAAGAACACCGCGCCGAGGAAGAAGCCGAGCAGCGCCCGCTCCAGCGCGCTGTTGAAGGCTATGGCGACCAGAAAGCCCCCGAAGGAGCAGGCCAGCGAGATGCAGCAGCGGGAGCGGAAGCGGGAAAGGCTTGACGCGAGCAGGTGCCTGCGCTGCTGCTCCGCCTTGGGCGAGGTCTGCGGCACGGCGTCCTCCGCCCCCGCTGCGGCGCGTTCGCCGCGCAGCAGCTCGTCGCAGGTCACACCGAACACCTCCGCGATGACCGGAATGAGCGAAAGGTCCGGCGCGCCTTCGTCGCGTTCCCAGCGCGAAACGGATTTGTCCGACACGTTCAGCCGTTCCGCCAGCTCCTTCTGCGTCATGCCGTTTGCGCGGCGCAGGGCCGCGAGGAAGCTGCCCATCGTTTTCTTTTCCATAAAAGCGACCTCCTTTTGGTCTTTGGATGGCCCGATTCTACCGCCGCGTCAGAGAGAATGCCACCCAACGGAGCGGGACTGTCTCTCGCCGTGCGAGAATTTTACTCTTCCCCTTCCAATTTCGGCAGCTCCCAGCCGATGAGCAGCGGTCCGCACCCCACAGTGATGCGCGCCGACGGCGCGATGATGTGATTGCTCACGCCGATCGGGAAACCGCAGTCGATCGTCCCGTCCGTGAGCGGATATTGCAGCCCCTCGAGCGTGATGTGCTCGGCGCGGTCGCCCATGCTGAAGAGCGAGACGATGCCCCAGTCCACCTCACGCTCGAGCGTGAGCGTTTCGTTTTCGATCGCCGTGTAAACAAAGTCGCGGTCGTAGAGATACCCCCGCGCACCGTGACGCAGGAGAAAGGCAAGCGACTGGAGATTGGCGAGCGTGTGATCGAGCCGCGCGCCGCCCGTCGCGCCATAGAGATAGAAGGTATCGCAGCCGCGGCGCAGTCCTTCGCGGAGCGCGAGCATGGTGTCGGTGTCGTCCTTCTCGACCGGCACCCGGATGCAGTCCGCCGGCGCTTCCCGGACGTCCATGGAGTCGAAATCGCCGAGCACGATGTCCGGTCTGATGTCAAGGCGCTCGCACAGATGCAGCCCCGCGTCCGCGGCGATCTGAAGATCGCCCTCGCGTGGCCGCTCCCGCAGACCGTAGAAGGTGCCCGCGGCGTAGATAAAGCAGCGTTTCATGGTTTTCCCTCCCCGGGATGGTTTGTGATTTTTATTGTACCGTAAGCCGCGCGCGATGGCAAGCCGCAAAATATGTGCAAGTTGCCCCTTGACAAACCTGTTCAAAAACCTATAATAAAGCTCGACAATTCCAAGGGGCGCTGGCGCAAGCCGGCTGAGATCGGGGCGTAACGCCGTCCCAGTCCCTCGAACCTGATCCGGGTAATGCCGGCGTAGGAATGCGAAGGATATTGATGAGGTATGCCGCATTGCGATCGCCGCAATGCGGCATTTTTCATCGGACCATTGGGGTTGATCTTTTCAGAAAGCAGGAGAAAAACCATGACCCAAACCAAGACCCGCGCCCTCACCGAGGGCGCACTGATGGTGGCCGCCGCCACCGCGCTGAGCTATGTCAAGCTTCTTGAGCTGCCGCAGGGCGGCAGCGTGTGCATCGGTATGCTGCCGATCTTTCTCTACTGCGCCCGCTGGGGCTGCAAGGAGAGCTTCCTCGCCTCCTTCGCTTACGGCCTTCTGCAGCTCATTTTCGACGGCGCTTACGCATGGGGCCCGACCTCGATGCTGCTCGACTATGTGCTCGCCTTCGGCGTGCTGGGCGTAGCCTGTCTGTTCCGCAAGCAGAAGGGCGGCATCTTTGTCGGCACGGTCGTCGGCTGCGTATGCCGCTTCATCGTCCACTTCATCAGCGGCGTGACCATCTACCGCATCTATGAGCCGACCGTGCTGTTCAACACGACCTTTGCCAATCCCTACCTCTATTCCGCCGTCTACAACGGCAGCTATGTGTTCATCGACATGGTGCTCTGCCTCATCATCACCGCGCTGCTCTACCGCCCGCTGTCCCGCTACTTTGCGCCGCAGGAAGCAGTCGCCGCGGCAAGGAAGAATCAGGGCCCTGAGCTCTAAAAAAGCGGGAATCCCTCTCCCCGCCGGCAGCTGTCGGGAGAGCCGTTCCAAATGGAACGACTCTCCTGCTTTTTATAGGTTTTTCAGCTCTACCGGTGTGCCGACGGAGCGGGCGATGGTGTAGATCTTCGCCACATCCTCGATGTACTCGGCGTTGAGATACGCCTGTGCGAGGTCGCCGCCCACGGCGAGCACGCCGTGGTTCGCGAGCGTGCAGCCCCTGCGTCCCTCAAGCGCCGGGACCGCGTTCAGTCCGACCTCCTTCGTGCCGGGCGTCGCGTAGTCCGCGCAGCGGATATCGCCGCCGAGGAACACCAGCGCCTCGATCAGCACGGCGGGGATGGTCTGGTGGTTCACGGCAAAGGCCGTGGCGTAGGGCGAATGGGTGTGGAACACGGCGTTCACATCGGGGCAGCCCTCGTACACCGCCGCGTGCATCCGCCACTCGCTCGAGGGCTTCAGATGTCCCTCGACCACCGTACCGTCGAGCCGCAGGACCACGATGTCCTCCGCGCGCATCACGTCGTAGCGCACCGAGGTCGGCGTAATGAGCATGAGGTCTTCCTCGCGCAGATAGCAGCTCATATTCCCGCTCGTGCCGGAAAACAGTCCCTCATGAAAGGCCTGCAGGGAACGGTCCACAATCTCCTGCCGCAGCTCTGTGATCGTTTTCATCGTCTCCCTCCTCACACCACAAGGTTGTGCTCGTCGATGTGCCCGTCGGTGAAGTAGCGGTGCAGATCGTAGGGCGAATAGATGCCGAGGTCGGTCACCACACCGGAGACCAGATGCGGCGGCGTGATATCGAAGGCGGGATAGTAGCCCTTCACGCCCTCCGCCGCCGTGCGCACGCCCATGGCCTGCAGGGTGAAGTTTGGGTCGCGCATCTCAATGTGGACCGTGTCCACGGTCGGATGCCCCTGATCGGGCGCGCCGGTGACAAAGTACGGGATGCCCATGTACTTGGCCACGATAGCGTTCTGGAACGTACCGACCTTGTTGACCACATGACCGTCGCAGCAGATGGCGTCGGCGGCGGTGGTGAACACATCCACGCCCTCGCGCTGCATGACGAAGGCCGGCATATTGTCGGAGATGACGGTGACATCGAAGCCCATGTCGCGGCAGACCGTTGCGGTCAGACGCGCGCCCTGAAAATAGGGGCGCGTCTCGGGGCAGAAGAGACGGATATGCTTTCCTCTCTCGCTGCATTCGCGCAGCATCATGCCGACGATGGTCTCGGCAAAGCAGTGCGTCATCACCGTGCCGTTCTCGGGGAACAGATCGACAAGGTACTTGCCGATCCTCGCCACACGCTCGTAGCGGGTGTTGTTCAGCTCGACCGTTTTTTTCACGATGGCCTGCGCCGTGTCCTCGCCCGCGGCGAGGGCGCGCTCGGCCTCGGCAAGGCAGAGGTCGCACAAAAGCGCCATGCGCTTGACCGTCGTGGGCCGCGCGTGGGAAATGGTGTGCGCCGCCTTCCGCAGATATTCCATCTGCTCCGCGGCGGTCTTATCACGGCACTCATGCGCCGCGAGCGCCATGCCCATCGGCACGGCGGTATACGGTCCCGCGCTCTGCGTCACCATGTCGGTGATGGCCTGCGCGACCTCCTGATGGGTATGGCAGGTGACAAATTCGACCTTCGCGGGATAGATACGGCGGTCAAGTATTTTTACTTTACCATCCTCGTACCACGCGATGTTTTCATATTGCAGCATGAATGCCAAATCGTGATCCGCTCTCTGCATCGTTCTCCTCCTTACGCGTAAAGACGCTTGACCGCCGCGCGGGCCTCATAAAATACCTTCTCGCGGTCGAGCGTCTTGTATTCGCCGTTTTCGTACAAGATCCTCCCATCCACCATCGTCATGCAGACGTCGGACGAGTGGGCCGCGCAGGTCAGCAGCGCGGGAGTATCGAAGTTCGGATAAAGGTGGGGTTTGTCCAAATCGAGCGCAATGATATCCGCCTTCTTCCCCACCGCCAGCACGCCGGTGTCGTCACGTCCCTGCAGCCTCGCGCCGTTGACCGTCGCCATGTCCAGCACCTCGGCGGAGCTGACCGCCGTCGGGTCACAGGAGTAGCCGCAGGGCATGATATCGGCCAGGTGCATTTCCTCAAACATGTCCAGGTTGTTATTGCTTGCCGCGCCGTCCGTGCCGAGGGCGAGGTTGATGCCCGCATCCATCAGCTTTCGCACCGGCGCAAAGCCGCTGCCGAGCTTGAGATTGCTCGTGGGATTATGGATAACGTTCACGCCGTGGCGCTTCAGAATGGCAATGTCCTCGTCGCTCACGGCGACGCAATGCGCCGCGGCGGTGGGACTGTCCAGCGTCCCCAGCTCCTCGAACCACGCGACAGGGGACTTGCCGTAGCGCTCGATGCACTCGTCCACCTCGCGATGTGTTTCGGAGAGATGGATGTGCATCCGCCCGCCGTGCGCCTTACAGAGCTCGCTGTAGGCACGGACGATGTGCGGCTTGCAGGTATACTCCGCGTGAACGGAAAAGTCGATGCGGATGCGCCCGTTCTCGGCGTTGTGGCACTTCTCGAACAGCTCCACCGACTGCGGGATCTGCGTGTTCTGCTCCACGGTCTGGTTTTCATCAAAGCACTGCACGCAGCGGCTGATGTTCGCTTTCATGCCCGCTTCCGCGACGGCGGCGACCGTCTCGGCGGGGAAAAAGTACATATCGGAAAAGCTCGTCGTGCCGCTCGCCAGCATCTCAAGGATGGCAAGGCGGCTGCCCGCCGCGATATCCGCGGGCACCAGCCGATCCTCGATGGGAAAGACCTTGTCGAACAGCCACTCCCGCAAAGGCAGGCCGCTGCCCACGCCGCGCAGCAGCACCATGGGCGAGTGATTGTGGCAGTTGATGAGGCCGGGCATGAGCAGCTTCCGCTCCATGCTTTTGTGCTCCTCATACTCCCCCGTCGGTTTTTCCGCGCCGATGTAGTCGATGGTATCGCCGCGCACGCCGAGGAAACCGTGCAGCGTCGAGTAGCCGCCGTTCTCCCCGCGCAGCAGAAGATCGCAGTTTTCAAAAAGAATGCTCATAATAGTCTCCGTTTCGATTAGTGCATTGATTCTACCACGCATACACGGGAATTGCAAGAAATACGGCGCACGGTTCGTACACCGCGTGAAAAATGACCGTTCTCCCGTCGGAGAGCGGTCATTTTTTCTGCTGTGTCCGGTACTCAGCGGGCCATCGGCAGCGCTTCCGCGTCCTGCGCCGCGCCGCCCTGCATCGCGCGGCGCGCGGAGGAAAGCATCAGCTTGATGCGGTTGAGCTGATTGACCTCGCTTGCACCGGGGTCGTAGTCCACGGCGACGATGTTCGCCCACGGGTACGTCCTGCGCAGCGCCTTGATGACGCCCTTGCCGACCACATGGTTCGGCAGGCACGCGAACGGCTGGATGCAGACGATGTTCGGCGTGCCGGAGGTGAGCAGCTCCGCCATCTCGCCGGTGAGGAACCAGCCCTCGCCGTACTGATTGCCGATGGCGAGGAAGGGCTCGGCGAGCTTCGCCACGTCCTCGATGGGCATGGGTGCCTCAAAGCGGCGGCTTTTCTCCAGCGCCTCGAGCGCTGGCGCGCGGAGACGGCGGATCATCTCCACGCCTGCCTTGGCAATCACAGAATCCTTCCATGAGGTGCCGAGGTTCTTATGGCGGAAGTCGCGCCCGTAGATGCTGTAATTGAAGAAGTCCAGCAAATCCGGCACGACGGCCTCGGCCCCCTCGGCCTCAAGCAGCTCGACCAAATGGTTGTTCGCGAGCGGCATATACTTCACCAGAATTTCGCCCACGATGCCGACACGCGGCTTGCGCAGCGTCTCGTCGATGGGCAGCGCGTCAAAGTCCGCCACGATGCCGCGGCAGACGTCGGCATAACGCCACTTCGTTTTTGGGTTCACAAGCGAATCGACGCAGATCTCCCTCCACTTTTGGTGGATCGCCTCGGCGCTGCCCTTTTCCAGCTCATAAGGGCGCACATGGTAAAGGCAGCGCATGAAGAGGTCGCCGTAGACCAGCGCGTGGACCGCGTCCATGATGAGTCCCTTGGAGAGCGTGAAGCCCTCGTTCTTCTCCATGCCGTTGAGGTTGACGGAGACGACCGGAATGTAGCCATAGCCCGCCTTTTCCAGCGCGCGGCGGATGAAGCCGACGTAGTTGCTCGCGCGGCAGCAGCCGCCCGTCTGCGTCATCATGAGGGCAAGGTGATCTGTGTCGTAGCGGCCCGAGGTCACCGCCTCCATAAGCTGACCGACCACCGTGATGGACGGGAAGCAGGCGTCGTTGTTGACGTACTTGAGTCCCATGTCGATGGCCTTTCGGTCGTCGTTCTTGAGCAGCACCACGTTGTAGCCGTGCTTGGCAAACACCGGCTCGAGAACATCGAAGTGAATGGGGCTCATCTGGGGCGCGAGCAGCGTCCACTTCTCGTCGCGCATTTTCTTCGTGAAGGCCGCGCGGTGGTAAGCCGCGCTCTGCGGGTGCGCGTAGATGCCCTTCTCACGGCGGATGCGCATGGCGGCGAGCAGGCTGCGGATACGGATACGCACCGCGCCGAGGTTGTTGACCTCGTCGATCTTGAGGACGGTGTAGAGCTTGTTGCTGCCCTCGAGAATTTCGGAGACCTGGTCGGTGGTCACGGCGTCAAGACCGCAGCCGAACGAGTTGAGCTGAATGAGCTCGAGATCGTCGCAGCGGCGCACAAATTCCGCCGCCGTGTAGAGGCGGGAGTGGTACACCCATTGGTCGTTCGCTCGCAGCGGACGCTCGGGCGTGAAGTCGATGGGCAGGCAGTCCTCGGTCAGCACGTCGAGGCCGTAGGAGGCGATCAGCTCGGGGATGCCGTGGTTGATCTCGGGATCAAGGTGGTAGGGCCGCCCCGCAAGGACTACGCCGCAGCGTCCCTCCTGCCGCATCCTTTTGAGCACCCGCGCGCCCTCGGCACGAATATCCTCCTTGACTCTTTGCTGCTCGGCCCAGGCAAGGGAAACCGCCTGCCGCGTTTCCTTTTCCGGTATCCCCCACTGCTCGCGGCAGAAGCGCGCCATGCGGTCGGCGACCGTCTTTTCGCTCGTGAAGGCAAGGAAGGGCTTGAGGTACTCCACCTCGCCGTCGGCGGCCGCCTCCACGTTGTTCTTCAGATTCTCGGGGTAGGACACCACGATGGGGCAGTTGAAATGGTTCTGCGCGTCCGGCGTTTCCTGATGCTCAAAGAACACGCAGGGATGAAAGATGGTATGCACGCCCTCGTCGATGAGCCACTGCACATGGCCGTGAGCGAGCTTCGCGGGATAGCACTCGGACTCGGAGGGAATGGACTCCATGCCGCGCTCGTAGAGCTTTCGGTCGGAGAGCGGCGAGAGGATCACACGAAAGCCGAGAGCCTTGAAAAATGTCGCCCAGAATGGGTAGTTCTCATACATATTCAGCACACGCGGGATGCCGATCTCGCCGCGCGGGGCCTCCCCGGCCGCAAGCGGCGGATAGCGGAACAGCCGCTCGCGCTTGTAGGCGAAAAGGTCCGAGCCCTTTTCGTGCGCGTCCGTATTTCCCGCGCCCTTCTCGCAGCGGTTGCCGGTGGTGTAGCGCCGCCCGCCGGGGAAGCGCGTGACCGTCAGCATACAGCGGTTGGAACAGCCGCCGCAGCGCAGCGTCTGCGTCTTGTACTCCAGCGTCTCGATCTCCGCGAGTGGGAGCATCGCGGTCTCCTGCCCATGGTAGTGGCTGCGTGCGATCAGCGCCGCGCCGAAGGCGCCCATCAGACCCGAAATATCGGGGCAGACCGCCTCCGCGCCGGAAATTTTCTCAAACGCGCGCAGCACGGCCTTGTTGTAAAAGGTGCCGCCCTGCACGACAACGTGCGCGCCAAGCTCGCTCGGGTCGGCGAGCTTGATGACCTTATAGAGCGCGTTTTTGATGACGGAGTAGGCAAGCCCCGCCGAAATATCCGGCACGCCCGCGCCCTCCTTCTGCGCCTGCTTGACATTGGAGTTCATGAACACCGTACAGCGCGTGCCGAGATCGACCGGGTGCGGCGCGAACAGCGCCTCCTTCGCAAAGCCCTCGGCGCTGTAGCCGAGCGAGGCGGCAAAGTTCTCGATGAACGAGCCGCAGCCGGACGAGCACGCCTCGTTGAGCAGCACATTGTCCACGCTGCCGTTGTGCAGCTTGATGCACTTCATGTCCTGCCCGCCGATGTCCAGCACGCAGTCGACCTGCGGATCAAAGAAGGCCGCGGCAGTGCAGTGAGCGATGGTCTCGACCTCACCCTCATCAAGCGAAAACGCTGCCTTCAGCAGCGCCTCGCCGTAGCCGGTCGAGCACTCGCGCAGGATGTGTGCCCCCTCCGGCAGCTCACGCGCGAGCGCGGAGACGGCGCGCTTCGCCGTCTCGATGGGGCTGCCCTGATTGTTCGCGTAGTACGACCACAGCAGCTCGCCGCGCTCGCCGATGAGCGCGAGCTTTGTCGTGGTCGAGCCGGCGTCCACGCCGAGGAAGCAGCCGCCCGCATAGCTTGCCAGGTCCCCCTTCTCCACCACCGCCCGCGCATGGCGCGCGCAGAAAGCGTCATAGTCCTCCTGCGAGGCAAACAGCGGCGGCAGACGGTGGAGCTCAAAGGCCATCTCTACGCCGCTCGTGAGCCGGTCAATGAGTGAGGCGATGGGCAGCGCCTCACATTCCGCCTCGTCAAGCGCCGCGCCCATCGCGGCGAAAAGGTGCGAGTTCGGCGGGTCGATGGCGGTCTCGTCCGTGAGCTTCAGCGTGCGGATGAACGCCGCCTTGAGCTGCGGCAGGAAGTGCAGCGGTCCGCCGAGGAAGGCGACGTGACCGCGGATCGGCTTGCCGCAGGCAAGGCCTGAGATGGTTTGATTGACGACCGCCTGAAAGATGGAGGCGGCAAGGTCCGCCTTGGTCGCCCCCTCGTTGATGAGGGGCTGGATATCCGTCTTGGCAAACACGCCGCAGCGCGCGGCGATGGGATAGACCTGCTGATACTTCTCCGCCTCGCGGTCAAGGCCTGCGGCATCGGTCTGCAAAAGCGCCGCCATCTGGTCGATGAACGAGCCGGTGCCGCCGGCGCAGACGCCGTTCATGCGCTCCTCAAGCGTAGTACCGAAGTAGATGATCTTCGCGTCCTCGCCGCCGAGCTCAATGGCCACGTCGGTCTGCGGAGCCTCGCGCCGCAGCGCGTCCGCGACGGCCACGACCTCCTGTACGAATGGGATGCCAAGCGCCTTGGCCAGATTGATGGCGCCCGAGCCGGTGATCTTTGCCCGCAGGGCACAGTCCCCCACCTGCTCGCGCGCTTCGCGCAGAAGCGCCGAAAGCGCCTCCTGCGTGTGTGCGCAATGCCGCCGGTACTCACCGAAGAGCAGCTTTCCATCCTCGTCCAGAAGGACGAGCTTCACGGTGGTGGAGCCAATGTCGATGCCTGCGCGATATGTATTCATGAAAGGACCTCTTTCTGCCGGAAAATTGTCTGTGCGAATGCAGCGTATAAAGCGATAATTTTAGTATAGTTTTCTCAAAAGCAAAGTGAAAGTTAAGAAATAAGAACAGAAAGTTAAGAAACTGTAAAAAATCGGCATTGCACGCCGCTCCCGCGGAATGCAATGCCATTCTCATTTTTTCTCTTTGCGCGCGTGCGTCAGAACGCCAAAATACGGCGGATCGCCTCGCCCACGCCGTTGTGGTCGTTGTCCGCTGTGATCAGATCGCAGAGGGCCTTAATGTCCTCCGACGCATTGCCCATCGCCACGGAAAGCCCCACGTCGTGCAGCATCGCGCGGTCATTGTCCGAGTCGCCGATGCCGACGGTCTGCGCCATCGGGATATGCAGATCGTCCGCAAGCGCCCTCAGACCACTGCCCTTGGTGACGCCCTGCGCCGTCATCTCCAATGTAGTCTCCTCCGGCATTGCAAAGGACAAGGGAAGCGTCCTGAGTTCCTCATAGCATGCATGGCAATCCTCCGGCGAACGGAAGTAAATGTTCACCTTGCCGATGGATGTAAGGTGCCGTGCCTCCTCAGCCATATCAGCGACCTTGCGCGTGATCCTCTCAAACATAGGCTGATAGATCCCCGCATGAAAGTCCTTCATGTGCGTTACATCGTCTGCGGCAACAATGGTCTCGTCATCCGTAAGGATATGCGGCATTGCGCGATACCGTTTTGCAGTCTCCGCCAACGCAGCAGCCACTTCCGATTTGACCGGGCGGCGGTCGATGCAGCGCTTTTCCACACGGTCATAGACGAACGCGCCCGTGCTGCACACGGCATAGCGCATCATCGGCACCATGTCAAAATACAGCTCCAGCTCCGGCACGGCGCGGCCCGTGCAGTACACCACATGAATGCCGCGTTCGCTTGCCGCACGGATATCGCGCACGGTGTCCGGGGCAATGGTCTTGTCCGATGTCAGGAGCGTTCCGTCCATATCCAATGCAATGATCCGGTAAGTCTTTCTCTCCATGCATTCCCTTTCTTCAAATTCAGAAGGTCTCCCCTGCGCCTCCGCGGGAAGACCTTCCTTTTATCGTTTGAGATGCCCGGCAAGGGCGGTGATGAGCGCGTCCTTGCCCTCGCCCTTTTCGGCGGAAAACGGCACGAGCACGTCGTCCGGTCCGAGGTTGAGCGTCTCGCGGATGAGCGCGAGGTTCGGCTCGATCTCGCTCCTTTTGAGCTTGTCGAGCTTGTTCGCCACGACCACCATCGGGCAGCCGCTTCCCCGGAACCACTCGCGCATCGTCACATCGTCCGCCGTCGGCTTGTGGCGGGCGTCGACGATCAGCACGCCGAGGTCAATAAGTCCCGCGCTCTGGAAGTAGTTTTCCATCAGGCGGCCCCAGCGGTCGCGCTCGGCCTTGGAGACCTTCGCGTAGCCGTAGCCGGGCAGATCGACGAGGTAGAGCCTGCCGTCGATCTTGAAGTAGTTGATCTGCGTCGTTTTGCCGGGACTCGCGCCGACGCGGGCAAAATTTTTACGGTTCACCACACGGTTGATGACGCTCGATTTGCCGACGTTCGAGCGTCCCGCGAACGCGGCCTGCGGCAATCCGTCGTGGACGAACTGCGCAGGCACGGTCGCGCTCAGGATAAACTCCGCTTTGTTGAAGTTGATCGCCATAAGGGGTCACTCCGCTTCTGTTGATTTTCAGACCCGCAGCGCGGGCAGCTTGCCGCCCTCCGCAGCGACCGGCAGCACGGCGTCGAGCCGCGCGGCGGGAGCCGCCTCAGGATAGGCCAGCGCTTCGGCGAACACGGCGTCCACCGTTTCCACCGGCACAAAGCGCAGCTTTGCGCACACGTTCGGGTCGATCTCGTCGAGATCCTTTTCATTCTCCTTCGGAAGGATGACGGTGCGGATGCCGGCGCGCAGCGCGCCCATGGTCTTCTCCCGCAGTCCGCCGATGGGCATGACGCGCCCGCGCAGCGTGACCTCGCCGGTCATGGCGACGTCGTGGCGCACCGCGCGGTCCGTCAGCGCCGAGAGCAGCGCCGTCGTGATGGCGATGCCCGCGCTCGGCCCGTCCTTGGGGACCGCCCCCTCGGGGAAGTGGATGTGGATATCCTTCGTCTTATAGAAATCCGTCGGAATGCCCAGCTCCGCCGCGCGCTGGCGCAGGCAGGACATAGCGGCCTTGCAGCTCTCCTGCATGACCTCGCCGAGGTTGCCGGTCAGCTCCAGCTTGCCGCTGCCTTCCATCACGCCGACCTCGACCGGTAAAATCTCGCCGCCGACCTGCGTCCACGCGAGGCCGTTGACCACGCCGACCAGATCGGTCTTTGCCGCCTCATCGCGCGTATAGCGCGGCGTGCCGAGATAGCCTTCCACATTCTCCGCCGTAATGGAAATGCGCTTTACATCCGTTGTGGCAAAAGCCATTGCCGCCTTGCGGCAAAGCCTGCCGAGCTCACGCTCCAAACTGCGCACACCACTCTCGCGCGTGTAGCGCGCGATGACCGCCCGCAGCGCTTCTTCGTCCACGCGCAGCGCGGCGGGCGCGATGCCGTTCGCCTTTTTCTGCTTGGGCAGCAGATAGTCCACGGCGATATGTAGCTTCTCCTCGTCCGTGTAGCTGGGAAGCTCGATGACCTCCATGCGGTCAAGCAGCGGGCGTGGGATGGTCTCGGTCGTGTTGGCGGTCATGAGGAACATGACGCGGCTGAGGTCGACCGGAATTTCGAGATAGTGGTCGCGGAAGGCGCTGTTCTGCTCGCTGTCGAGCACCTCGAGCAGCGCCGACGCGGGATCGCCGCGCTGATCGCTCGCGAGCTTGTCCACCTCGTCGAGCACGAGCAGCGGATTCATCGAGCCGCTGCGGGAAATGGCCTCGATGATGCGGCCGGGCATCGCGCCGA
>CALDMA010000334.1 GCA_937915075.1 uncultured Oscillospiraceae bacterium | reverse complement strand
CTTCGAGACCGCCGATGCTCTTGAGGTACTTGAACACCTTGCCGCAGCAGTAGATGGCCCAGCAGTTGGGGGTGTTGTACATGGAGTCGTTCTTGGCGTGGGTGTCGTAGCGCATATAAATGGGCATCTTGGGGTCGAGGTCCTCGCGGATGAGGTCCTCGCGGATGATGACGATGACCATGCCGGCCGGGCCGACGTTCTTCTGCACGCCCGCATAGATCATGCCGTAATCGCTGACGTTGCAGGGCTGGGAGAGGAACATGGAGCTCTGGTCGGAGACGAGGATGTGGCCCTTGGTGTTGGGCAGCTTCTGCCAGGTCACACCGTGGATGGTCTCGTTCTCGCAGATGTAGACGTAGTCGGCGTCGTCGGGAATGTCGAGATCGGAGCAGTCGGGAATGTAGCTGTAGTTCTTATCCTTGGAGGAAGCGGCGACGATGACCTCGCCGTACTTCTTGGCCTCCTTGATGGCCTTGTTGGACCATGCGCCGGTGTCGATGTAGACGGCCTTGCCGTTCTTCATCAGGTTCCAGGGAACCGCCGCGAACTGGAGGGTGGCGCCGCCCTGAATGAAGAGGACCTTATAGTTGTCGGGAATCCCCATCAGGTCGCGCAGGTCGGCCTCGGCCTCGTCGATGATCTGCTGGAAGACCTTGGAGCGGTGGGACATTTCCATGACGCACATGCCGCTGCCGCGGTAGTTCATCATCTCGTCACGGATCTCCTCCAGCACGGGCTCGGGCATCATGGCGGGACCGGCGGAGAAGTTGTAGGTGCGATTGTACTTCATTGTTGTTTCCTCCTGAGCGTTGTTATTTTAAGGTAAAATGACGGTTTTTGCCTGATTTAACAAGTACAGTATAGTACAGCTTATTTGGATAATCAATAGAAAAAAAGAAATGACCTAAATGATTTTTTGTCAACGAAACAAAAAGTAAGATTTTTGCGTTTCGGCTTGAAAAAGCAAAGCGAGGCGGCGCTCTTAAGAAAGATGTAAGAATCGCTTAAAAAGAAAAGCATTGCATATTGCGTTAAGAACGTGTAAAATATTCGCAAAGAACCGTGAAAGAAGGTATTGCCATGCGTCCGGACGGAACCCGAGTCAAGAATGCCAGCGCCATCGTTTCGGCGCTTCCCTATATCATGCCGCGCCGCTATGACGCGCACGACTACATCACCGAGTACGCCGAGATGGAGCCGATGCGCCGCTACATCCAGAGCAAGCGGCGGGAGGGCGTGCGCATCTCCTACATGGCGCTGATCCTCGCCGCCTACTTCAAGGCGTATCAGCAGAACCCAAAGATCAACCGCTTCATCATGAACTCGAAGATCTACCAGCGCAACCACTTCTGCGTCAGCTTCGTCATTCTCAAAACGCGCGCCGACGGCACGCCCGATGAGACAAGCGTGAAGATCTTCTTTGAGGATGGGGACGACGTCATTTCCATCAACCGCAAGATCGAGGACGCGGTCGCGCTCAACCAGAAAAAGGAGCATAACAATAACACCGACCGCTTTGCGAACTTCATGTTCTCGCTGCCGGTGCTGCCGACGCTCTTGGTCGGCCTTGTCAAGCTCCTCGACCGCCTGGGCCTGCTGCCGCGCTTCGTCATCGACCTCAGCCCGTTCCATACGAGCCTCTTCATCACCAACCTCGCCAGCATCAACACGGAGGCCATCTACCACCACTGCTACGAGTTCGGCACGACGGGCGTGTTCGTCTGCATGGGCAAGCCCGTCCCCAATTTCCTCACCGGTGAATACAACAAGAAGATCATGCCGCTCGGCATCGTGATGGACGAGCGCATCTGCACGGGCCACGAGTACGCGCTCTTCTGGCAGACGCTCCGCCGCTACCTCAAGCACCCAGAGCTGACGGAGAACGGCGCGGAGGAGCGCGCGGAGATGCCGGAGGCGGCCGAGGCGTAAGGGGCAACCGCGCGTTGCTTGCTTTTCCGACGGAAAGCGGGTATGCTGTCCGACATGGAGGTGATCGCGCATGGAAACCAAAAATGTGATCTACGAGCTGCGCACAGGAAAGGGCATGTCGCAGGATGAGCTTGCCGAAAAGCTGTTTGTGACGCGGCAGGCGGTCTCCCGTTGGGAAAACGGCGAGACGGTGCCGAACACGGAGACGCTCAAGCTGCTCTCAAGGCTCTTCGACGTGTCGATCAATACGCTTTTGGGCTCGCCGCGGCAGCTGATCTGCCAGTGCTGCGGGATGCCGCTCGAGGAGGCGTCGCTCAGCCGTGAGCCGGACGGAGCCATCAACGAGGACTACTGCAAGTGGTGCTATGCCGACGGCAAATTTGCCTATGCGAGCATGGACGAGCTCATCGACTTCTGCGCGGAGCACATGGCAAGCGAGCAATGGCCTGCCGGGCAGGTGCGCGCGTATCTGGCGGGGCTTCTGCCGACGCTCAAGCATTGGCAGGCGGCTGAATAAGAGAATACCGGTAAAAAAGCGACCCTGAAGTGACCCCAAAAAGTTAGACAAAGAATTTGAACACAAATTGTTCAAGCGG
>CALDMA010000333.1 GCA_937915075.1 uncultured Oscillospiraceae bacterium | reverse complement strand
TGTCCCGGACGCTGGGGATATGGTATCGCCGAAACGGCGCATTTTTCGGTTTTTTCAGCTCGCTGCACAAAGCGGAAGGGGCTTCCCTTTCGCGAGGGCCGCGCCGAAACCGCCGGAAACGGCGCTGCGACAGCGAAAAAATGGAACCGGCGAGCGGAAATTTCAGAAAGGAGAGTAACACTATATGAAAAAGTTACTCGCTCTGGTGCTGGCGCTGGTCATGTCCATGTCCCTCGTCACCATCAGCAACGCGGCCGACTTTAGCGATGCCAAGGACATCGACTATACCGAGGCCGTTGACGTCATGAAGGCGGTCGGCGTCCTCGAAGGTATGGGCGACGGCACCTTCGCTCCCAAGAAGACCCTCACCCGCGCCGAAGCCGCCAAGATCATCTGCGTCATGCTGCTCGGCAAGACTGCGGCTGATGGCCTGAATCTCAACGCCAACTTCTCTGACGTGAACGGTTGGGCTGAGAGCTTTGTCGCCTACTGCGCCTCTCAGGGCATCGTTGCCGGCGTAGGCGATGGCAAGTTTGACCCCAATGGTCAGCTGACCGGTTATCAGTTTGCCAAGATGCTCCTCGTAGCGCTCGGTTACGATGCTTCTCTCGAGAGCATGACCGGTGCCGATTGGCAGGTCAACACCGCCAAACTGGCACTTAGCGCCGGCCTGAACAAGGATCTTGACATTTCCCTGTCCAAGGTCATCACCCGTGACGAGGCCGCCCAGCTCGCCTTCAACACCCTGAAGGCCACCATGGTCGCCTACACCAACGGCACCAAGGTCGAGACCACCGACGGCACCAAGGTCACTGTCAACTCCACCCGCTACAATGTTGCGAACGATGCGGCTAACTCGGATCAGTATGACAACAGCACCAACCGCACCATGCAGTTCTGCGAGCAGTACTTCGGTAAGCTGAAGGTCATGAGTGCCGCTTCTGGCGATACCTTTGGCCGTCCCGCCCACAAGTGGGCCTATAAGGGCGTTACCGTCGGCACCTATGGCGAGACCGCTGACAAGACCTATACGGCTGCCGCCTCCGGCTCCACCACCGCTGCCAAGATCGACAACATGGGCATCAAGGGCTACACCATCGCTGGCGGTAGCGTTACGCCCTTTGTCAACGGTAAGACCGCCGGTGTCTCCGCTGTCACCGCTCTGAGTGACATCGTTGCCCTGACCGGCAACGGCACGATCGTCGAGCTGTTCTTCAACGACAATAACATCGAAGAGATCACTAATATCGTTGTTATCAAGACTCAGCTCATGCAGGTCAACCGCATCAACAATGCCGCCAAGACCGTCACCCTGAAGAAGGTTGACAGCGCCGGCGAGACCATCGCTGCCGTTGACGATGAGAACGACTGCTATGCCGCTCTGTCCGCCATGAAGGCCGATGATTATGTCCTCGTTACCTATGCGTGGAATTCTACCGACAATGCCTACGAGGTCAAGTCCATTGCCGAGCCCACCGCAGTCACCGGCAAGCTGACCCGCGTGAGCACCAACGACAGCTCCGCTGTCAATGGCGTGACCGTCGCTGGTAATGCTTATTCCCTCGCTGCGACCAAGGGCACTGCCTTTGCTTCCCTGAACAACAGCAGCCTCAATTCCAGCAAGGACTGCACGGTTTACGTCGATAGCTATGGCTATGCTGTGTACATCAAGGATGTCACCGCTACTGCTCAGTATATCATCTATGCCGATAAGTACTCCTCCCTGGTCGATGGCAAGATCATCACCCAGGTGACCGGCTACGACATGGACGGCGTTAAGATCACGCTGAATGTTGGCACTGCCGCTGTAAGCGCTACTGCTGGTAACGTCTACAGCTATACCACCACGACTGCAGACGATGCCGACTATGCGATTGGCGCCGAGGTCGCTCTCAAGGGCACCAGCGCGATCACCAAGTCCGCTATCAAGTACGGCGTTTACTACCTCGCTGATGATGTTGACTTCCTGTTCGTTTCCACGGATGCCGCTGGTAAGGTCGACTCTGTTACTGTGAAGAGCGGCAAGCAGGCGGTTACCTCCGGCACCACGACCCACGCCATCCTCAACAGCGATGGTAAGGTCGAGACCATCGTCGTCCTCGGCGAGGCCGACATCTCCACTGGCAGCAGCGTTGCTTATGTCAAGAAGCTTGCTGGTTATGCCGGTAAGGTCGATGGCAAGGAGACCTATCTGTATGACCTCTACATTGACGGCGCGCTGGTCAAGGGCGTTCAGAGCAAGAACTCCGTCACCGTCGGTGGCTTCGTCACCTATGAGCAGAACGGTGAGCTGTATGCTCTGAAGGACTACACTGTCAATTCCGGCAAGGCTACCTCCGTCAAGACAGGCATCACGCTGAGCGCCAGCAACATCGTGAGCGGCAAGTACCTCTCTCTGGACAACTCTACCGTTGACTACACCATGGCGAAGGACGGTGTTGTGATCGACCTGACCGCTGACTGCCTGTACGGCGATCTCGGCGATATGGGTGATGCCACCGGCAAGACCTTCACCGTCTCCGTGGTCTTCAACGACAACAGCACCAGCGACGATTACAAGACCGTCAGTTACATCTACATCACTGCGGTTGTCTAACCTCTAAGTCGAGACTGAGCGGGTCTGTTGCAAAATAGGCTCACAAAGAAAGAAGCTCCCCAAAAGGGGGCTTCTTTCTTTTTCGCCGTCACATCCGCCAAACGGCGAAGTCACTTCGCCAGGGTGCGAAAATGCTCGCAGCGTAACCGTCAAACGTAGCCGCGAATAAAAGGCCGCCATCTGAAAGCGAGCTGCTG
>CALDMA010000332.1 GCA_937915075.1 uncultured Oscillospiraceae bacterium | reverse complement strand
CAGCAGGCCATTGAAGCACTGAAAGCCCTTTATAAGAAGGGACAAGTCTATACCAATAAGGGTGTGGCATATGCCGATTATCTGTTTGGCGATGCTGGTGCCGATTGGCAGAGCTGGTCGAAGGATAAATTTGAAAAAGTCATAAAAAAAGTAGGGGCCTACAATAAAGATGGTGAGCTGAATGCCTCTGCCTTCTACAAAGCTGCTGAAAAAGCAGGGCTGTTTAAGAATATGGGCAACGGCAGCTTTTCCCTGGCTCCCGATGTGACACTGGCCGATTTCAGGAACAAGGTCTTTGGTGGTTTCGGCTCTGACCAGTATATCATGGATATACTGAACGCGTTTAGCGAAGTAACGGGCGTAATGGTAGACCTGAAAGACGGGGCGCTTGCCCTGCGTGAAGTGGGCGACCTCGCAGCTGATAATACCAATAAGGAATCAGAAATTCAGAAAGCGGAGCTTGCCACGATTGAGGCAAGCAGTGCAGCCATTAACGCAGGCACGGTGGTTATTGATGGCGATGCGGAGAGAGAAGCTCCTTCAATAGACACGGAAAATGGCACAAAGCTTGCGGTGGGCTCAACTGGTTCCAGTACGTCTCAAACCGCGAACCTGGGAGTAAATGTACAGCTTGATACTGGGGATGCCGATCAGAAACAGGCAGATTTGCAGGGCAACTTGGAAAAAACTGCCACAAAGCAGGTCAAAATCGTACCTGGCAATCTGGTCGATCAAGCGCAAAAGCTGAACTCGACGCTGGCGGCTCCTATCAGCAAGAGCGTGACGTTAAATGTAGGTGGTTCGGCCTCTTTGCCGACTGGCTTTGGCCCTCTGACCAATCTACTTCCCGGTCCATCCAAGGTATATGGCGGTATTTCTGCTGGCGGTAATACGCTGGTGGGCGAACTTGCTCCCGAAATTATTGTCAGTCGCAAAACCGGCACATGGAGGCTGGCCTCTTATCCCCAGCTAACAACGCTGGAGCGTGGCGACATTGTTTTTAATGGCAAGCAGACCGAGCAGATTCTGAGCGGACAGAAGGATGTGTCGTTTGGGAAAAGCTATAGCAAGGGCACCGACTTCAACGGCTTGTTATGGAAGCGCACGACGTACACAAACAATTCTGGGCTTAAAAAACAGTACTGGCTTCCTGATAGCATGATGGAGAAGGTCGGCGTTATTCCAAAAACCTCACTTGGTACAATTCCTGGCAATACCACCGGTGGTGGCGGTGGTAAAGGTGGCGGCAAAGCCTTCTCGTGGGACGACATCCTGAAAAAATGGGAAGACCTGTACGACTGGATCCCCAAGGCTCTGGAACTTGCCAAGAAGGCCACGACTAAGCTGACCAACATCATTGCTGAGAAGATCGGCGACGTGATGAAAAATAAGGCCGTTGATGAAGCCATTGCTTCCAATAAGAAGCAGATCGAACTGAACAACAAAGCCTATGACCGGTATATGCAGCAGGCCGATAAAGCCCAGTGGGAAATGCAGCTCAGCAACGACATCGTAGACCGCATTCAACATGGCACGATTGACATTAGCGAATACGACGATGACATGAAGAAGCGGATCGAAAACTACAAAACGTGGTATGAGAAAGCGGAAGCGTGTCTGGACACGGTGGAAGAGCTGAAAAAGCAGGAGAAAGAGCTGGCGCTTCAAAAGCTGACTAACATTACCGATTACTACGAAAAGAAGGCCGACCGTTTGGAGGCCATTCTGGACGAAAACTCGGCGCAGTTGGACTATAAGGCTGCTACCGGGCAGGAAGTGGTGGAGGCGGACTACGATAAGTCCCTCTCTGCGACTCAACAGAAAATTGATCTGCTGGTAGAAGCCCGGAATAAATACGATCAGCAGTTCCAGGCATTGCTCGCTGAAGGAGTGCTGACGCAAGATTCCGATGAATGGCATGAATATATTGCCAATCTGGAAAAGTACGATCAGGACATTATTCAGGCAAAGACCGATCTGGCTGAGCTGGTGGACACGATCAACAACATTGATCTGACGAAGCTGCAATACGCCTATCAGTCTATGAGCGACCTGCAAACCCTGATGGAAGCCTACATGAGCTTCCATAGCTCTCAGGGCACTGACGCGACGGATGAGCAGTATAATGCGCTGATTCGGAATGGGATGGACCAGATCCAGAATTTGCAGCAGCAGAACGAAATGCTTTTGCAGCAGCAATCCGGACTGGACGTGCTGAGTGAAAAGTGGCAGGAACTGCAGAACCAGATCATCAGCAATGAGAGTGAAATCTGGTCGATCAAGGCGGCGCAGGAGGAATGGAACGACGCCATTGCCGACCTGCGGATTGATCGTCTGCAACAGGAGCGGGAAGAGCTGGAACGTACTAATGATGAGTATCAGCGCCGGAAGGATTTGCAGGATGCTCAGGAGGAGTATGAGAGAGCTCGGACGCAGCGGACAAAATTAGTGTATCGCGAGGGTAGAAAAATGCCCCTTGATTTTGAAAGAAATCATGAAACAAGTGAGTATATCGGTTAAAGTCCGGGGACGGATCAGACCGAGGTAATTGTTGTTTGAAAGAGCCAAGCAGAAAGGAGAACTGCTTGGCAGAAGCAAATAATCGGACACCCGAAAATGTTTTAAGGACTCAGTGCGAAGCATTGGGTCTTGTTTATGTTGGTGTGGAATATGGGAAGAGGACATATGTGTATTTTATTTGTAAAAAGCATTCCTATAAAGGTAAGCAAAGGATCAACCGGGAAGCTCTGGTGCGTTGGTATAACGCAGGACATTGCAAATGCGATATTGTCCATAGAGATGTGGAAGATCTGAAACGAGAGCCCACATTAAATCCGGATGTGGAAATTTTTGGGGAATATATTCTTGCAACCCAAAAAGTGAAATGCCACTGTAAAAAATGCGGGCACGAATGGATGGCGACACCTAAT
>CALDMA010000331.1 GCA_937915075.1 uncultured Oscillospiraceae bacterium | reverse complement strand
CTCGGCACCGAGCTGCCCGAGGGGGCAAGCGTGGACTGGAGAGCGCTCGAGGGGCAGGAGTTCTACGGCGAGTACCTCGCCAAGACCGACCCGCTGGGCGCGCAGAACGTGGAAAATCCCATCAGCCACGTCGCCTACGGCTATGCCACCCATGTGTGCGTGCTCAACGACGACGGAACGATCCGCGAGATCGACGCGGCGCACTTCGTCGGCAAGGCCATCAACCCGCTCTCCTGCGAGGGGCAGATCGAGGGCGGCGTCACCATGGCGCTCGGCTTCACGCTGACGGAGCACTATCCACTTTACGACTGTATCCCCAGCGCAAGGTTCGGCACGCTGGGATTGTTCCGCGCCGATCAGGTACCGCCCATCCACAGTATTCTGGTGGAGAAGGAGGGGCAGGACATGGCCTTCGGCGCCATCGGCATCGGCGAGATCACGACCATTCCGACGGCTCCTGCCGTGGCGGGCGCGTACTTCGCGCTCGACGGCGAGATGCGCACCAGCCTTCCGCTGATGAAAACGCCGTATGAGCGGCCCAAGATGCCGCGCTATTGGTGGTAAACCGTATGAAAAATGTTCTGATCATTTATACCGGCGGGACCATCGGCATGACGCGCACGGAGAACGGCTACGCGCCGCAGAGCGGGCAGTTCCGCCGCGCGATGGAGGCCATTCCCGACCTGTACGCCGGGCAGATGCCCCGTTGGGATATGCTCGAAATGGACCCGCTGCTCGACTCCTCCAACATGACGGTGCATGAGTGGAACAAGATCGCGCAGCTCGTTGCCGACCATTACAACGCCTACGACGGCTTTGTGGTGCTCCACGGCACGGACACGATGGCCTATACCGCCTCTGCGCTTTCCTTTATGCTTGAAGGACTGGCAAAGCCGGTCATTCTCACCGGCTCGCAGATCCCCATGTGCGAGATCCGCAGCGACGGGCGCGACAATCTTATCACCTCGCTGCTCATCGCGGGCGCGGGGGAGGTGCATGAGGTCTGCCTGTACTTCGGCGGAAAGCTCCTGCGCGGCAACCGCGCGACCAAATTCTCCGCTGACGGTCTGATCGCCTTCCTTTCACCGAACTACCCGAGCCTCGCCGACGCGGGCATCACCATCCGCTACAACGAAAGCGCCCTCCTGCCGAAGCCGAAAGGCGCTTTGAAGCTGCAATTATTGGAGAATATTCCCATCGGGGTGCTGAAGGTATTCCCGGGCATCCAGTTCTCGCTCTTTGAGCAGATCATGACCGAGCGGCTGCGCGGCATCGTCATCGAGACCTTCGGCGCGGGGAACATCCCCGGGGACGGCGGCGCGCTGCTGCCGATCATCGAAAAAGCCTTTCACAACGGCACGGTGCTGACGGTCTGCTCGCAATGTCCGCAGGGGGCGGTGGCGCTCGGCACCTACGAGACCTCGAACGCCCTGAAAAGGGTGGGCGCGGTCAGCGGGCTGGACATGACGACCGAGGCCGCCGTCGCCAAGCTCTACTATCTCTTTTCCTGCGGCTATGAGAAGGAGCGCGTCAAGGCGCTGATGGAGCAGGATCTCCGCGGCGAGATGACGGCGCCGTAGCTCACGCGAGCGTGTCGCGCAGCGCGGCGAGCGCCATCGGCGTGTCCACGTCACGCAGCTCGTCGGGAGAGATCTCGAAGAGCGTCAGCGCGTCCTCATGGCGGCGGATGACAGCGCTGCCGCCTTGGTCGCCCTCGAGCGCCGTCAGCTCGGGGAAGAAGCGGGCGGGGAAGATGCAGGGATTGCCGCGCACACCGCCGTGTCCCATCGCGACGATGCGGTCGGGGTGCCGGCGGAAAAATTCGACCTCCGCACGCACGCTCTCGCGCCGCAGCAGCGGCTGGTCGGCGACCTGATAGAGAATGGCGTCACAGTCCGCCATCGCCTCGGTGCCGAGCCTGATGGTGTGGCTCGCGCCCCACTCGGGGAAGGGATTGACAAGGACGGCAAAGCCGAAGCGCTTGGCAAGCACGAGGACCTCGTCGTACTGCGTGACGACGGTCACGCGGGCAAATTCCTCGCGGGGGACGGTCTCGAGCGCGTACTCGATGAGCATTTTGCCGTCCACCTTGGCGGCGAGCTTATTGGAGCCGAAGCGGCTTGCGTTTCCGGCCGCCATGACAAGGCAGCCGATCCTGGGCGATTGGTTCATGGAGTTCATCTCTCTTTCTCGGTTATGGTTACTTTATCATAAGCAGTCTCCCCAATGCAACCGGAAAATACACACGCTATTCTGAAAGTAGGACTACGCCGCCTCTGTACAAATCGGGCGGTTGGTGCTAAAATCACAGCAAGATAATAGGCTGATTCGCTGAAAATCAAGAGTTAGGCTATCCTGATTTTGTAAGAATTTCTAAAAATGTTCAAAATTTACCGAAGGAAGCGTCCCGGCAGGCGGGAACGCTGAAGGAGGTCTTTTATGTCGGAAGGATACAGCAGCAAGCCGATGCAGGCGACGAAGATCGGCGATCGCATCGTCCGTGTGGACGCGGTGCAGAAGGCGAGGGGCGAGGCGGTCTACGTCTGCGATATGACGCTGCCCGATATGCAGTACGCCTACATGGTGCGCTCGACCATCGCCCGCGGAAGGATCAAGGCCATTCATGTGCCGGAGCTGCCGGAGGGGTACTATTTCATCTCCGCGAAGGATATTCCCGCGCAGGGCAAGAACGAGCTGTGGATGATCGCCAAGGACTGGCGCTGCTTCGCCGAGGACTATGTCCTCTACGTCGGCGAGACGATCGGCCTGGTGGTCGGCCCCGACCGCGGCGTTCTCAAGCGGCTCAAGGCACAGATCAGGATCGACTATGAGGAGCAGACGCCCGCCGTCACCATTGACGACGGTATCCACTGCGTCGGCGGCCCCATGTTCCCGGAGAAGAACAGCAACGTCATGTGCGAGCTGTTCTGCGAAAAGGGGCGGCCGATGGACGAGGTGTTCGCCGAGGCGGACGAGGTCTTTGAGGAGACCATCGAAACGCCCTATCAGGAGCACGTCCATCTGGAGACCAACAGCGCCATCGCGGATATGGAGGACGGCAAGTTCGTCTTCTATGCCTCCGCCCAGTGCCCGTTCTACATCCGCAAGTCCATCGCGGGACTGCTGGACATTCCCTACGACGATATCATCGTCCGTCAGTGTACCACCGGCGGCGCGTTTGGCGGCAAGGAGCATTTCCCCGACGTGCTCTGCGGCGCTCTTCTGGTGGCGGAGAACAAGATCCGCAAGCCCATCAAGATGGTCTTTGACCGCGAGGAGGACACGCAGTTCTCCGTCAAGCGCCACCCGTCCAAGTGCATCTACAAGACCGCGGTGAAGGACGGAAAGATCACCGGCGTGTACGGCCACATCTATTATAACTGCGGCGCGTATCTCTCCTCGTCTTATGTTGTGCTCCAGCGCGGCGTGTTCCATGGCAACGGCGTCTACACCTTCGACAATACTTACCTCAAGGGCGAGGGTATCGGCACGAATATGTTCCCGTCCTGCGCGTTCCGCGGCTTCGGCGCGCCGCAGACGCTCTTTGCCATCGAGACGCATCTGGACCATCTGGCTCACCACCTCGGCGTGGACCCGCTGGAATTCAAGATGCAGTACCTCGCCAAGAAGGGCGACGAGACCACGACCAACGGCCACATCATTGAGGAGGTCAAGCTCCCCGAGATGCTGGACGTCGTCACCCGCGAGTCCGACTACTGGCGCAAGGCCAAGGAATACAAGCCCGGCTGCGGCAGGGGCATCGGCATCGCGCTCTACAACCACGGCGGCGCGTTCACCGGCAACGGTGAGCAGGCTATCATCAAGGCGCACGCGCGGCTGGTCAAGACCGGCGACCGCGTGAGCATCCAGGTCGGCTCCACCGAAATGGGGCAGGGCTTCAAAACGAGCCTGCGCAAGATCTGCGCCGCCACGCTCGGCGTGAGCATCGACCGGATCGAGTACCTTGATCCCGATACCTCCAAGGTCGTGGACTCCGGCCCGACCGCGGCCTCCCGCTCCACCATGATCGTTGGCCGCCTTGTCGAGCGCGCCGCGCAGGAGATGAAGGAGCGCTGGAGCGAGGGCGACTTCACCACCGAGGTCGAGTACGAGCATCCCGACGGCTATCCGTGGGATCAGGCGACCTTCCGCGGCGACGCCTACCTCGGCTACGGCTGGGGCGTTGCCTGCGTCGAGGTCGAGGTGGACAAGCTGACGAACGAGGTCAAGACGCTTGGCGCCTGGTCCTCTCACGAGATCGGCAAGGCCATCGACGAGCTGATCGTTCACGGTCAGATCAACGGCGGTATCCTCCAGTCCCTCGGCTACGGCTCGATGGAAAAGCTGGAGGTCAAGGGCGGCCGCTTCAAGCAGAAGAGTATGTCCGACTATGTGATCCCCACCTCGATGGATTTCCCGAAGCAGTTCTACCACATTCAGGAAAATCCCTATCCCTGGGGCCCCTATGGCGCAAAGGGCATGGGTGAGCTGGTGTTCAACGGTGCTTCCGCGGCCTATGTGGACGCGGTCGAGCGCGCGCTCAACACGCGCTTTACATCCATTCCCATCCCGCCGGAAGCGATTGAGGAGGCTATGAAACATGTACACTGAGATTCGTTTTACATTGAACGGCGAGCAGAAGCTCTATCAGGGCGACCCGCTGAGAAGACTGCTCGACGTGCTGCGCGAGGACTACGGCCTCACCGGCAGCAAGGAAGGCTGCGGCGAGGGCGAGTGCGGAGCCTGCTCCATCATCAAAAACGGCGAGCTGGTCACCAGCTGCATTCTTCCCGTCGGCGCGGTCAACGGCTGCGAGCTTTTGACCATCGAGGGCATCCGCGACACGGAAAAGGGCAGGTGCATCATCGACTCCTACGCCGAGGGCGGCGCAGTGCAGTGCGGCTTTTGCATCCCCGGCATGGTCATGGCGACCTATGTGCTGCTGAGCAAGAATCCCGATCCCACCGAAGAAGAGATCCGCGTCGGCATCAGCGGCAACATCTGCCGCTGCACCGGCTATGACCTGATCGTCGAGTGCATCAAGCTCGCGGCGAAGAAAGGAGCGGCCTTATGGAACAGGTAAAGTGCTTCATTCCCGAAACGCTTGAGGAGGCGCTGCGCATCCGCAGGGAGACCGGTGCGACCGTCCTCGCCGGCGGCTCCGACCTGATGGTCGCGAACAGCATGGGTGCAGGCGTGACGCCCGCGTTCAAGGGTGACGTGCTCATCATCACCAACCTCAAGGAGCTCAAGGGCATCCGCGCGCTGCCGGACGGCAGCGTGGAGATCGGCGCGTGCACGACCTCGGCGGAGATCGCCCGCTCGCCCATCGCGCCCGAGCTTTTGAAGGATGCCGCGTCCCGCATGGGCGCGATCGCCCTGCGCAACAGCGCGACCATCGGCGGCAACATCGGCAACGCCTCGCCTAAGGGCGATATGCCCCAGCCGCTCATTCTGATGGACGCGGAGGTGGTGCTCACGAGCGTGGACGGCGAGCGCCGTATGCTCGTGGACGACTACATCATCGCCACCAAGAAGACCGCGCTGCGCGAGGATGAGATCATCACGAAGGTCATCATCCCCAAGCCGGATTTCACCCATATCTTCTTCCGCAAGATCGGTATGCGCCGTGCGAACGCCATCTCCAAGCTGACGCTGTCCGCCGCCGCCACCGTCCGTGACGGCGTGGTGGTCGACTTCCGCGCGTCCTCCGGCGCGGCGGGTCCCAAGGTCGCCCGCTCCCGCAAGGCGGAGGAGCTGCTGATCGGGAAAAAGGTCAGCGAGCTTCATACCTGTAAAGAAGAATTCCTTGACGCATGGAACACGGTCATCAGTCCGCACGCCATGCCCGAATACCGCAGAAACACCACGCGCAGAATGCTCGCGTTCTTCATCGACGCGCTCGAAGCCGGCCATGCGCCCGGCCGCGTGGATATCCAGGAATAAAAGGGAGGCAATGCCATGATCTACCATCCCCAAACCCCGCAGGAGGCCGTGAACCTCCGCAAGGAGCACGCCGACACGGCGGTCTACCTCGCGGGCGGCACCGATGACCTCCGCCTCGGCGGCGCTGCCGAGGGCAAGGACCTCATCGACATCACCGGCTTCGACTTCAACACCATCACCGAAAAGGACGGCAAGGTTTACATCGGCGCGCTCTGCACCCTGCAGGACGTGATCGAGAGCGACTTGGTTCCGGCGTTTATCCGGGAGGCCGCCGGCTTTTGCGCCTCCTTTGCCAGGCGAAACAGCGCGACGGTCGGCGGAAACCTCGGCCTGCGCCGCTCCGACAGCTATCTTGCCGCCGCGCTGACCGCGGCGGACGCGGTGCTCAAATCCATCACGCCGCACGGCGAGCAGGACAAGCCCGTCGGCGAATACCTGCAAAGCGGCTGCAAGCGCCTGATCGAATACGTCGTGGTCGATAAAGACCGTACCGGCTCCGTCAAGCGCTTCGGCAACACCTCGTCGAGCCACGCGACGCTCATCGCCGCCGAGAGCGGCGGCATCTACGCGCTGAGCGTGCAGGGCAGCGGCCTTGTCTACGGTACGACGCCGGACATTGCCGAGCAGGTCACCTATGTCGACGACCTGACCGGCAGCGCCGCCTATAAGAAGTATCTGGCGGGCATTGTTTTCACACTCGGGAGGTAAGGACGATGGAACTGAAATGCAGGATCAACGGCGAAGAGGTGACCCTCCGCGCCGAACCCACCGCAAGGCTTCGTGATGTGTTGTACCGTGCCGGTTACCGCAGCGTCCGCGACAGCGACGACGCCGAGGGCTTCGCCGGCAGCGATACCATCGTCTTCAACGGCAAGCTCAAATACGCGAACTTCATCCTGTTCTATCAGGCTGAGGGTGCGGAGCTCCGCACCGCCGAGGGGCTGCTGAACGGACGTGAGCTGAACAATGTGCAGAAGGCCATGGTCGCCGCGGGTATCGTGCAGAGCGCGTACAACGCGCCCGCCGCCGCGCTGATTCTGACCTGGCTTCTCGAGCGGAAGCCGAACCCCACCCGCGAAGAGATCAAGGATGTGCTGACGAGCATCTTCATCCGCGACGCGGGCTACGAGCATTACTATCTCGCCGTCAAGCTCGCTGCCGAGCTGCGCGACTTCGGCGAATTCCGCAGCGAGATCGCCCCGTCCTTCCGTCCTAGCCTGGAGGTCGTCGGCAAGCCCTGCGGCAAGATCGACGGCGCGGCGCTGGTCTCCGGCGAGCCGGTGTTCGTGGAGGACAAGGTGCCTGAGAACGCCTGGTGCCTGCACGTCCTGCGCAGCCCCTTTGCCAGCGCCTACATCAAGTCCATCGACACGAGCGAGGCGGAGAAGCTGCCCGGCGTCGCCGCCATCCTCACCGCATACAATACGCCGGAGACGCACTATATGCAGGCCGGTCAGGGCAATCCCGAGCCGTCCCCGCATGACCGGCGGCTCTTCAACCGGAAGGTCCGTCACGTTGGCGACCGTGTCGCGGGCATCATCGCCCGCACGCCGGAGATCGCCGATCGGGCCGCCGCGCTCATCAAGGTCGAGTATGAGCCGCAGGGCGCGGTCTACACGGTCGAGGAGGCTATGGCCGAGGGTGCGCCGCTCGTCCACAACGGCGAGGTCATCTACAACGCGGGCGCGCCCGCGGACCTCGCAGAGTACAATAAGCTCGCGGGCGACGAGCGCGAGGGCAAGGTCGTCTACCAGTTCCCGCTGGGCGCGGACATCCATAAGAACATCGCGGCGTCCAACAAGGGCGGCATCGGCGATATGGAAAAGGGCTTCGCCGAGGCGGACGCCATCGTGGAGCGCACCTATCAGACCAGCCAGATCCAGCACACGCCGCTCGAGCCGCACGTCTGCTACGCGCACATCGAGGGCGGGCGTCTGGTGCTCAACTGCGCCACGCAGGTGCCGTACCATGTGCGCCGCATTGTCAGCTGGGTGTGCGGCATTCCCGAAAATAAAATTCACGTCATCAAGGAGCGCGTCGGCGGCGGCTACGGCAGCAAGCAGGATATCCTGGTGGAGGACCTGACCGGCTACGCCGCGTGGGTCACCGGCAAGCCTGTCTACTACCGCAACACCCGCGCCGAGGAGTTCTACGCCAACTCCACCCGTCACCCCATGCGCGTGAAGGTGAAGATGGGCGGCAAGAAGGACGGCACGATCACCGCGCTCTTTATGGAGGTCTGCGCCAACACCGGCCCGTTCGGCAACCACTGCCTGACCGTCCCGATGAACAGCTGCTCCAAGACGCTGCCGCTCTTCGCCGTGGACAACATGGCGTATGACCTCAAGGTCTTTTACACCAACACGCCGCCCGCGGGCGCGTATCAGGGCTACGGCACGCCGAAGGGTACCTACGGCATCATGATGGCGATGGCGGAGCTGGCGGACAAGCTGGGCGTGGACTACCGCACGATGGTGGAAAAGAACCACGTCAGCGAGGGCTATATGCTTGAGATCCTCAAGGGACTCGGCGAGGGCCGCGAGGGCAACGTCGTTCCTGTCGGCTCCTGCGGTCTGGACGAGGCCATTGCCAAGGGCTGCGACATGATCGAGTGGGGCAAGAAGGAAGTCTCCGACGATCCCGACTGGAAGATCGGCAAGGGCTTTGCCATGATCATGCAGGGCAGCGGCCTGCCCGGTCTGGATCACGCCGAGGCCATCGCCAAGCTGGAGACGGACGGCACGGTCATTCTCAACAGCGGCGGCGCGGATCTGGGCACGGGTCTCGACACCATCTCCGCCAAGGCGGTGAAGGAAGTCCTCAAGCTCCCGATGGAGAAGATCACAGTCGTGTCCGGCGATACGGACTCCTGCGTGTTCGATACCGGCGCTTACGCCTCCTCCGGCACGTTCTTCAGCGGCAACGCCTCGCTGTTGGCGGCAAAGAAGCTCAAGGAGAAGATCTTGGCGGAGGCTGCTTTGCAGATGAACGAAAAGGTCGAGGATCTGGACGTTCGCGCACCCGGCGAGGTCTACTCCAAGACGAGCGGCAAGGCGCTCAGCTACGGTGAGCTGTCCCACGCGGCGATCGCCGGCGACGGCCGCGGTCAGATGGTTGCGCACGGCAGCTACGTCACCACCGCGTCCTCCGTGCCTTACGGCGCGCACTTCGCGCAGGTGGCGGTCAACGTCAGGACCGGCGAGATCAAGGTGCAGAAGTTCTATGCCCTGCAGGACGCGGGCACACCTATCAACCCCGAGATCGCGCTGTGCCAGATGTACGGCGCCGCGATGAAGTCCATCGGCCACACCCTCTATGAGGACATGAAGCTGGATGAGAACGGCAAGTGCATCAACGCGAACCTGACGGATTACGGCGCGCCGATGATCGGCGAAGCGCCCGAGGATTTCAAGTCCGTGCTGATCGACGTCAACGACGACTTCGGTCCCTTCGGCGCGAAGTCCATCTCCGAGATCGCCTGCAACGGCGCGGCGCCCGCCATCGGCATCGCCATTCACGACGCCTGCGGCGTGTGGATGCGCTCCTGGCCGATGACGCCGGAGAAGCTGCTGCACGAGCTTGGCAGGATCTGAACGACTCGCTTCGTAAAAAAGGATTGAACCGAAAACAAAATGGTGCTATACTTTAGATAGCACCATTTTGTTTTGCGATAAAGGAGGAGTCCTTATGGTCATTACCGTTGGAAGACAGTACGGAAGCGGCGGCCGCGAGATCGGCACGGCGCTGGCGAACAAGCTCGGCATCGCCTACTATGACGATCTGCTGCTCAAGGAGGCGGCGGAGGAAAGCGGCCTTTGTGAGGAGCTGTTCCACAGCTTCGACGAGCGCCCCAAGAGCTTTCTTTATTCCATTGCGATGGACCCGTATTCCTTCACCATGCACCATGTGACGCCCAAGGGCAGCATCGAGCAGCAGGTGTATCTTGCGACCTATGATACCATCAAGAAGCTCGCGGACAAGGGTCCCTGCGTTCTCATCGGCCGCTGCGCGGACTACGCACTCAAGGACCGTGACGACGTCATCAATCTCTTCATCTCCGCGCCGCTCGAAAGCCGCATCAAGCGTGTGGCTGCGCGCAACAACATCTCCGAGGCAGAGGCGAAGGAGCGCATCAAGAAGACGGACAAATCCCGCGCGTCGTACTATAACTATTATTCCTCAAAGGACTGGGGCGAGGCCAAGAGCTACGACCTGTGCATCGACTCGTCGCTCCTCGGCATCGAGGGGACGGTCACGCTGCTCGAAGAGCTGGTGAAGCTCAAGGGCATGAAGTAAAAACCAAAAATAAAAAGGGAGCTTTGCGCCACAGCGCAAAGCTCCCTTTTTATGCAATAATTTTACTTGCCCTCTTCCAGCTTTTCCAGACCCGCGCGCAGCGCGTTGAAGGCGGCGGGCAGGGAGGAGACGCTGTTTTCGGCGCGCCGAAGCTCGCCGGTCACATTGATGCAGGTGTTGCCGAGCGTCGAAAGCACGCTGTCGCAATGGGCGCGGCAGTCGCCGATCATGGCGGCAAGCCGCTCGTGGACGCCGCGCTCATACTCCTCGGCGCGCTGGTGCGCGTCAAGCTCAATGCCGGCAAGGTGCTCCTTGATGGTGGAATACTGCTCGGCCATGGGGCGGAGCTTATCATTCTCTGCGCGCAGGGAGGCGTTCTCCGCGCGCAGCGCTTCGGCTTCGGCGCGCAGCGCGGTCAGCTCGTCGTTAGCCGTATCCAGCGCGGCACGCAGGGTGTCACGCTCCGCCGAGGCGTCGTTGCGCTCCCGGGTAAGACGGTCGTTTTCGCCGCGCAGAGTGCCGACCTGCGTGCGCAGCTCCTGCTCCTGCGCGCAGAGCTTGTCGATGTCGCCCTCAAGCGACTCGATGCGGGCGGTGCTCTCCGCCGAGGTCTTTTTGATATAGTCAATGACGTCTTCACGGTTGAAGCCGCCGAACAGGGAACCCTTAAAGGTATTGTTTTCCATCCTGAATCCCACCTTACTCATACTCTTTCGATAGTGTAGCACAGTTTTCGCCCGATGACAAGCAGAAAAAGAGCAGCCTTAGCCGGCTGCTCCGTTTTCTTTTTTGCATGGCTTCACGGCCTTTTTCCTGCGCCTGCGATGAGCAAAGCGGACGATCAGGAGGATCACCGCGGCGATCAGCACGAGGAAGATCGCCCAGAGCCACCAGACGGCCGCCGTGGTCAGCACGGCGAGCTGCACGTTCTCGCCCTCCGCGGTGAAGAGCAGGTAGCTGCCCATCGAGGTCGTCTCGGCCCGCTGCCAGATCCCGTCCGGCTGGCGGACGAAGATGGCGCAGTGGTCCATGCTCACATCCTCGGGTGGGAGGTAGCGGATCGTGTGCTCGGCCAGCGCGTCGCGCGGGAAGGAAAGCTCCCACTGCTCGGCAACGGAACGGTAGACGGTCATGGCGGGCAGCGTCCGCTCGGAGAGGAAGGAAAAATAGTTTTTGAGCGCGGTGCGGCGGTCGTCCGCGAGCTGCGGGAACGCGTCGGGATCGGGCGTCTGCGCGGTGGCGGTAAGTGTATCCGTCTCGTTGAATTCACCCTCAACAAAGAAGACGCTGCGGCCATCCGCGCGCTGCGCGTCGCTCTGGAGGGAGGCGCGGTAGGCGTTGTACTCGGCGGTGACGACAGTATCAAAGCGCAGGTCGGTCAGGTCGGTGCGATCCCAGACCGGATAGCTCCCGCTTTGCTCCGTCAGACTGGGAAAGACGGAGGAATCGAAGGAGTCGCCGTAGTCAAAGCGCAGCGTTTTGAGCGTTCTGCCGTCGCAGACAAAGCGCAGCGTAAAGCTGAGAAAGTCCTCGGGTACATCGTCGAGCGCGCAGAGGGAGGCATAGTCCATCGGTTCCGCCTGACCGGATAGACTGCGGCGGTCGATGCCGCGCAGCGTGTCGGAGACGAAATAATTGTTGCGGAAGACGCCGAGGTCGCGCCCGGAGATCGCGCCGGAAAACTGGTCGCAGTCCTCGATGACAACAAGGCTGCGGCAGTTTGTCACCGTGCAGTCAGAGCCGGCGGACGAGGAGGTGTCCTCGTTGCCGGAGCCGACGATGCCGCCCACGCTGCTCTTGCCGGAAAGCGTGAGTTTGGCCCAGCAGGAGCGGATGCCGGCGGAGGACAGTCCCGCGATGCCGCCGATGTAGCTGCCGGTCTCGCTCCTTGCGCTGCCGTAGGCTTCGCAGGAGAGCATGATGCCGAGGTCCATTTCGCCGACGATGCCGCCGATGCAGTCCTTTTTGCCGCTGATGCTTCCGCGGTTGACGCAGCGCTGCACGACGGCTTTCGTCTCATATACACGGTCAAACACGGAGGAAGACTCCTTTTGATCGCCCTCGGGGTCCAGCTCGTATTCAATGGCCATGGCGCCGGCGATGCCGCCGACATTCAGGTCGGCGTCCACGGTGCCGTAGTTCGTGCAGCCGCGGACCTTGCCGAAGGTCACGGCGTCGATGTTCTCGTCGGAGGTATCCTCAAAAATATCCGAGGCGTCGGCATCGGTCATATCCACAAAGATGTCAAGGCACAGATTGACGACCACGTTCATCTGATCGTTCACCGCGCGCAGGTCGGCGGTGAGCGTCGAGCCGTTGTCGGAGAGATCGTCGCTGAGCGCGTCCAGCTCATCCATCGTGCTGCGCAGATTGGTGAAAAGGCTGTCCAGTGTGTCCTGATAGCCGTCGCCGAGGGGATAGAAGGTGAGATCGTCCCGTGCGTTGAGGTCCTCAATGAGCCTGCGCGTCCGGCGCATTGCGCTGTTGAGACTGCCGGAGGCATCGCCGAACGCGTCGAGCGCCTGCTGAATATCGTCGTGCGCCTTTGGCACAGCGGTCTGAAGATAATCGGTCAGGATGGCGGTGATGCCGCTGATATCCGATGCCATGGCGGACAGGGCATCGGCTGCGTCCGCCAGACAAACAAGAGCGTTGTCCACATCACCCTTCTCGATGTATCCACGCAGTTGACCGGCCAGATCGCTGAGCGTGTCGCTCTGCCGCTGAAGGTCATTGCTGTACTGGGTGAGCTGTGCGCGGTCGGCGGCGCTCATTTCGAGGTCGCGGCTGCACTGCTCCAAAGCGCCGATCGCGTCGGAGCTTTCGTCGGCAGCATCCTCAAGGGAGCGGAGAATGTTCGGAAGCGCCTCCATCACGTCGTCCGCACGGTCGGTCAGCTCGTTGACGGTGCCGATGTTCTTGTCGATGAAGTCCGTGGTCTGACCGGCGAGCGAATCGGCATCGTCCACCGCGGCATTGGTATAGGATGAGACCGAATCGAGTCGGGAGGAGATATGATCGTTCGTGCTGTCCACATCGTCCAGCGTGGAGGAAACGAGAGAGTTGAGCTTATTCAGCTCTGTGCGCAGCTTGGCGATCAGATCATCGCGCAGGGAAAGACGGAGATACGGCTCCATCTGACCGACGATGCCGCCCACATCCTTGCGGCCGTAGACCATGCCGTAGTTGGAGCAGAAATCCACAAAACCGTCGCTGCGGCCCGCGACGCCGCCGACGTTGTAGCCAAAGTGCGGATAGCCGACCGCGCCGCGGTTGATGCAGGAGAGCAGGCTGCCGGAGGAATAGCCGGCGATGCCGCCGGTATCCGAGGTGGCGTTCCGGCTTTCCACCGCGCCGACGGAAACCAGATCGGTGAGAGAGGAGGCTGGGTCGATGCTCAGATCGTCAAGACTGAGCGAGGAATCAACATTGGAGGTGTTCACGCCCGCGGAGTTGATGCACGCTCGCAGCGTGCCGAGGTTATAGCCGGCGATGCCGCCGGTGTAGCGATTGGCGGAGATGCTGCCGCTCACGGTGCAATTAGCGATGAGACCGCCCTCCTCGTTGCGGCCGGCGATGCCGCCCACGGCGCTGTCGCCCTTGACGACACCGAAGAACGAGCACTCCTCCAGCGTGCCGTAATTGCGGCCGACGATGCCGCCGACGGCTTCCTTCGTGCCGCCGGGCGTGACCTGCCCCTCGACCTTGAGCGCGTGGACAAAGGCGCCGCGCTCGAGCGTGAGGAAGAGACCGGCAGGGGAGAGCGAATCGGTCAGCGTCAGGCCGCTGATGGTGTGCCCGCCGCCGTTGAAGGTGCCGCTGAAGCTGGCGATTGGCTCGAAATCCACGCCGCGCAGGGAGATGTCGGCGGTCAGAAGGACCGTCTTGCCGCGTGACCAGACATCATAGGCGCAGCTGTCCGAAAGGGCGCACAGATCCTTCGCCGTGTGGATGTAGATGATGTCGTCCTCTCCGGCGGCGAGCGCGGGCAGGGACAGGGAAAGACTCAGCACGAGCGACAAGGTGAGTGCGAGCAGGCGAGAGGAACGTTTATTCGGTTTCATCGGCTGCGCCTCCTTCCTCGACCATGCTGCCGGAAATGACGGTCACGTTCACGTCGCCGTCCACGACCGCGCGGACTACGCCGCTGACCGTGCCGTGGATCTCGCCGCGCACCACGCCGTCGAGCCGGATGCGTCCGTCCGCCGCGTGGCGGTGGATGACGTTCGGCACGGCGAACGAGGTCCGGTCAATGACCTTGGAGCCAATGAGCAAAATCTGCGGCAGGGCGAACATGACCATAATGATGGAGATGACCGTGCCGCGGCCGAGGCTTTCGCCGATGCCGGCAATGACCGGCTCGGAGGTCATGCGGCCGATCAGAAAGCCGCTGATCGACAGGATCGAGCCGGAGGTGATGATGGTCGGGAACGCGAAGTTGAGCGTTTCAATGATGGCATCGCGGTGGTGCATCCTGGTCTTGGTCTCCTGGAAACGGCTGGCGATGACGATGGCATAGTCGATGTTCGCGCCCATCTGGATCGAGCTGACGATCAGGTAGCCCAGGAAGAAGAGGTACTTGCCCGTGATGGTGGGGAACGAGAAGTTGATCCAGATGCAGCCCTGAATGACCAGGATCAGCAGCACCACCAGAACGATCAGGATGGACACGATGCTGACCACCTTGTTATCGATGGCAAAGGACTTCTGGAAGTCGTACTCGCTG
>CALDMA010000330.1 GCA_937915075.1 uncultured Oscillospiraceae bacterium | reverse complement strand
GTGTTCTGACCGAAGATCGCACAGCGATAGTTTTTCATAACGGTTCCTTCTCTCTATTTGTGTCCTCTACCAATTCCATCATGTGCTTTCTTTTAATATAATATTGCTTACTAATTAAATCAACAGCTTTCTATTGAATACAGAAAGAAGAATTGGGAAACGGTATAATTTGCTTATTACCGGAAAGGCAGGACACCGCATGAGCAAAGAAGTTTCCTTCAAAAATCGTGACCGTTTCGTACAGCTTGGGATCGCTATTGCGGCGCTCCGCAAAATGCGCGGCTTATCTCAGGAGAAGTTGGCGGAAAGGGCCGGTGTCAGCCGCTCCCTTATCAGCACGATCGAAGCGCCGAACATGGCTCACGGGTTCTCGCTGGATGTATTCTTTGATATTGCCGATGCGTTGGAGGTCGATCCTGCCGATCTTATCAATGCCTCTGTATTCTCGGATCGGATCTTGAAATCAAAGTAAGCTACCAAATGCGTCCCACCGTGGGACGCATTTTTCAACGATTTGTGTCTGCGCCCATGACGGTTCGATTTTTACTTTACCACATTGTGGGTATAATCACAATATGGTTTTCTCAAAATACCACATATAATTTCTTTATTCGGCAGGAAATGTGGTGATAGCGATAGTCGATTACGGACCATTGTGGGAGACCATGGAGCGGAATAATGTGACACAGTATCAGCTTTTGCAGAGCGGCATTGATAACCATACGCTGGATTCTCTCAAGAAAAACAGGAACATCACGATGATCACGCTGGAGAAGCTGTGCAGGATCATCGGCTGCACACCGGATGATGTTGTATCGTTCAAATAACGGCTGTCGGCACTTGCGCCGGTGGCCGTTATTTTTTGGCAGGACATGAAAAAGCAGGGCGGGGACGATCAACGTCCCCGCCCTTGACGCTGCATTTACGCAGCAGCGCATTTCCTGTGTGGAAATAGATTTTAGATGCAAAAACGATAGAGCTTGTGCTATAATGGCGATGCGAGAATATGTTCTGTGGAGCGTGATTCAATGGATCGGGAATATCTGAGACAATTCATATTGAGCAGCTACAGCGCCGAGCCGGACCGTCCGTGGCTCAACCATCCCCGCTTTGAGGTGTTCCGTCACAGCAATAACCAAAAGTGGTTTGCCTTGGTAATGGACATACCGAAAAGCAAGCTCGGCCTGCCGAGTACGGATATGGTAGATGTCGTCAACCTCAAATGCGATCCCATTCTGGTTGGCTCGCTTCGGGGCGACGCCGGTATCTTCCCAGCGTATCACATGAGTAAGGCGAATTGGATTACGGCCGTGCTGGACGGCAGCGTGCCGGACGAAAAACTCAAAATGCTACTGGATCTGAGCTACGAGCTAACGGCGGCGAAGCCGAGGAAGAGATAAATCGAAATTTGTAGCGGAAATTAAAATCAGGAGCGAATATGAATCACGCAAATCAAAAAAGCAACACGGTCGGAGTTTTATGTGCCATCGGTTGTGAAACCCTTTATGGTCTCAGCTACATTTTCACAAAGCAGGCAACGGCTTGCGCCAGCGAGCTTGCTCTGCTTGGGTGGCGTTTCTTTCTCGCCGTTCTTGTCATGAGTTTATGCGTACTGTTTGGCTTAATCAAAGTAAACCTGAAAGGAAAGCCCCTCAAGCCGCTGCTGCTTGTGGCACTGTGCAGCCCGTGTGTTTATTTCATCGCAGAAACCATTGGCATCAGTCACACAACTGCTTCAGAGAGTGGCGTATTCCTCGCCTGTATTCCGGTTGCATCGCTGATCGCATCGACTTTGATTCTAAAAGAGAAGCCCTCCAAAATGCAGTTGATCGGCATTTTGATTACATTAGCGGGTGTGCTTATTACTGTATTTGCAGTCAGCGCATCATCGAGCCTATCAGTACTTGGGTATGCGTTCCTTTTGGTGGCGGTTGTCTCCTATGCGCTGTACAGCGTCTTTGTTGACAAAGCCGCCGCTTATACCGGTGCAGAGATCACATACGTCATGCTGCTCTCCGGCGCTGCGCTTTTTGTTCTGCTTGCTGTTGCAGAAGCCGGATTTCATGGAACACTCTCTGAACTGGTGCGACTGCCTTTTCAAGAACCAAGTTTCTTGATCGCTATTCTGTATCAGGGAATCGGCTGCTCCGTTCTGGCGTTTTTCCTGTCTAACCTCGTAATTTCCAAGATCGGTGTCAACCGCACATCTTCGTTTATCGGGATCGCAACGGTCGTTTCGATTTTAGCGGGCGCACTTTTGCTGAAAGAATCCTTCACGGATTATCAGATTGCAGGAGCACTCGTGATTATTGCTGGTGTCTATACTGCCAATATCAAAAAATGAGGCTTTGATAACTTCCGGTTTGTCGAGCTAAATGAAAAAGCCCCTTTCGGGGCCTATAACAGCAAAAAAAGATGAGCCTTGACTACCAACCGAAGCAGTCAAGGCTCATCCGTGGTTCTTAATATCTAACATCATTTAACCTCGCTTTCGTAGCTTGAGAGGGATTAGCTGTTCATTGGACTCACCCTTTCTGTATCTATAAGATAGCATAAGAAAGCAAAGAAATCAATGCAAGAAACGAACAACTTTTCTTTCAGGAATCTGTCTATTGCAATGAAAAGTGGTGCAGACACGCAAGATTGGATTGACGCCTCTGCATAATTGCTGTATCATAGGATTGTTGAGGGCTTTCCCAGCGTATGGGAAGGCCCTCAATCATTTGTGTAGTATACGGGACGACCGACTGCAACAAAGCCTTCCTTTCCGGTAATGACCACGTTGTTGTAGCTGCTGGCGCAATGCACGATCTGAATGCTGCCGTCCTTGTCCCAGCCTGCCACGACGCCGACATGTTCATCGTCCGGATAAAAGGCGAGGTCTCCGATCTGTGCGTCCTCCCAACGGACCGGCGTACAGTAGCTATGCTGCATAGCCGCACCCCCGCCGTGGCCGATAACGTAGCTGCCGTCTGTCGCATTGTAAAAGGCCCAATCTACCATGCCGGAACAGTCCAAACCGTATGGCCGATAGGTGCCGGTGGTAGAACTGCCGGCCGCTGTGACCTTGGCAAGCTGCCCCCAGCGGTCGTCCCAACCGAACACAAGGCTTTTGCCGCCCCAGAAGTAATTGACTTTTCCAACGAGGGACAGCGCCCGCTCCACCACCGCGCGGCGTTCTTTGGATAGATTTCTTGGCAGGGCACGCCGCAGCATGGAGGCGTCGTATTGCAGGCTGTCGAGGTCGTAGAGCAGTGTATCAAGGAGCGCGGGATCATCCAACAGTTCAGCAAGGGCCTTTTTCTGGTACACTGTGAAGTGATAGGCTGTACTCATTTCTTCCGCTGATTTTGCTGCGACGGCAAGGTGCAAAATGCGCTCCGTCCAGTCCTCACCATCCTCACCGCTGTCATGGTGGATCGTCTCGACCTCGGACGTGATCTCGGCCATATCCCAAAAGACCGCCTTGAGCCTGTCTACACGGTCAGCGTCCAGTGTGGCAACATCTACGCCGTTTTCTGCGCCTGCGGTTTTCGCGGCAAAAACCGCTATGACCTCCCGCCAGTCAGGGAGTACGCCGGTCAAGTCAATGTAGTCATAATCGCCATCTTGCAGTTCAGCCAAAGTAGCGCAAACCTCTTTGCCGACCTCTGCAACAGCGGCGTTGAGCGGGATCGTGTCGGGAGACGGCTCGTTGGCAAAGAGGATGCCGAACGGCGACGCCATGAGCGCCGCAACGAGGGCGATCCCGCCAAGGAGCACGAAAGCAGTCACAGCGCCGCCCGCTGTGAGAAGGCGCAAGGTCAAAGCCTTTGCGCTCGCCATCGACACAGCCACACCGCGCCGCAGCCATTCAAAAATTTTCGTGCCGGTGCGTTGAATAGATGTTGTTGCGCGCTCCTGCCGTTTGCGCTGCATGGCAAGACGGCGGCCACGCTCAGATGCCGCTGGTCGACTGCTCTGCGATGATGCAGGTTTGACAGATGCGCGACCGGATTTCGACCTCGCACGATATCCTGCCCTTTGTCCATTTTCCGCTGGAACGGGTTCGTTGCCGCTGCGCTCTGCCCGTATTTTTTTGCTCTTCTCTTCCTTTGCCTGCTGCCGCCATGCGTCGGCAGGTTTTTTTGCGCTCCACGGCACCGTTTCGTCCGGTGCCGTGATTTGATCCGATGGATGGATTGATGGGGTATTATCAGAAAAGACTCGTTCGTTTCCGGTTCGATTTTCCTTTTCGTGCGATAGGGCGGTTGCTCCGCTGGCGAGCCGCGCTGCGCCCTCCTGCGTTAAAAGCTCAGCGCTCTGTTCGGCTTGCTCTGCGGCGCGGCTCTCCGCTGTCTGCTCCTGCCGCTTCTTTCCGACCAGCTCTTTCTTGAATTTGGCGGTAAGCTGGCGCTGTGATGCACGGCGCTTTTGTGTACGCCTGCTTTTCTTTTTTGCCAGCTCGCGCCCGTAATCCCGTTTGTGTATATCTGACATGACAGATCTCCTTTTTGAATGCGAAAATACGTCTCACGGTGAGATTTATTATTGCAGCCTATTCCCGCAGCGCGGCGACGATACCCGCCATGATGTAATCGGCGCAGGGCAGCGCGACCGAATTGCCGAGCGCCCGATAACGGTGCAGTGACGGGATCGGCTCACCGTTTTCATCGTACTTTGTCCAGTTGTCCGGCAGGCCCATGAGCCGTTCGCTCTCAATTTCTGTTGGAAAACGGATGCAGCCTCCCGCTGGATCATCCGCGTACCAGAAGGCAAAAGGCGTAACATCACTGGCTAACAGAGTGGGAAAAGGGTCTGCTGCCCGTCCAAAGCTGCCGCGGAACTGTGCGTGCTGCCCATGCTTCGCTGCTCCCCGCATCCGGTAGAGCTGAAAGGGGTGGAGGATGGGTACACGCCCCCCTGTTTCAATAACAGGGCCTCGATCTCTTTCGGCGGCGGGCAGCCCGCCCGCTGTGCAAGGGCGAGGAAGTGTGAGCATTGCGCGGGGCTTAAACAGTATTTCGTGAGCACGCCGCCCTCCAAAATCGGCCACGAGGAAAATTCGCTGCCGCCGTGCCAATCGTCCGGGGCCTGCCCAATAGCGGGCATCCATAAGCCGCCAGGCGAGGTCAGGACATCGCCCTCGCACCATTCCAGCGCCTGCCCAGCTTCCAGAAGCAGGCATTGAAATCTCGGCGCCCTCGAACGCTCCGAGCACGGCTCTAAAATCCATCCCGCCATTTGATGTAAACGCTCCCATGACGTTTTCCCAAAGACAGATAACTGGAAACTTACCTCCACTTGCATCCCTCATTTCCTGTATGATCCGAATTGCCTGAAAAAACAGGCCCGACTTCTCTCCGGCAAGCCCTGTGCGCGTGCCGCAGAGTGAAAGATTTTGGCACGGTGAGCCAAAGGCCAGCACATGGACGGCGGGTATCTTCCCGCCGTCCAGCTTCGTAATGTCGCCTAAATGCAGCATATTGGGGAAATGCCGTCTGGTGATGGAGATGGGATATTTCTCAATCTCGCTCGCCCAAACCGGCAAAATGCCGTTGCGTTCGGCGGCATAGGGAAATACCCCGATGCCATCAAAAAGGCTTCCTAATGTAAGCACAAACCGCCTCCTATCATTGAAAAATGTGTCCCACGGTGGGACACATTTCGTCATATTTCTATTCATAATTCAAAACTTTTCATTCGGCGTCGTTGTCATTAGGCGGTACAGCTCCGTATCCTTGGGGATCGTGTTGACGAACGGAACGAGCGCACCGCCCATCCGCAAAAGGCCGTGACCTGCTTCCACGTTGGTCACATAGCCCATCTGCGTATCCGACAGGCGCAGCAGCTTTCCCAGCTCCGCGCGGTCTGTCGCCGCCTGGTTGAAAAGCAGCAGAAATTCGCTGTTTGCCAGCATGAGCCGCGCCGTCTCCGATTTCAGGCACTCCTCCACATTTTGCGTCGCGGCGGTCAGCGGCGCGCCGTATTTGCGCCAGCGCTTCCACGCGCGGTACAGCACGTCGGCAGAGTATTTGTACTTGAAATAAAGATAGCACTCGTCAATAAATACCCATGTGAATCTGCCTCGCTTGCGGTTGGCGGCGACGCGGTTCTGGATTGCCTCCAGTGTCACGACAAGCGCCGTGGGGCGCAGCTGCTCGCCCATCTCATAGAGGTCAAGAGCGATGATGCGGCTGTCCATGTTGACGTTGCCGGCGTGTGCAAATACATTCAAGCTGCCCTCTGTAATCAGCTCGGCCGCCAGCGCGATCTCCCGCGCTTCGGGATCGACCTGCCGCATGACCTCATTGCGCCAATCCGTCAGGAGCGGTGCGGACCGCTTGCCGCGGCTTTTAAGATAGGGACGGTAAACATTGGCCGTACAGCGGTCAATGATGGACTTATGCGAGCCCGTGAGCGTTCCCGCGCCCATCTGCTGTTCCAAAATGCTGGTGATGACCTCCGCCTTGACCGCGATGGGATTCTCGTCGGTGTCGTAGCCCTCGCCCAGCTCCAACGGATTGATGTGATGCGGGCTGCGTGGGGAAATTTCGATAATCTCACCACCCAGCGCACGGACAAGATCGCCATACTCCCGCTCAGCGTCGATGATGATAATATCATCGTTGGTCGAGAGCGCGATGCTGGCAACGGTATTCTTCATGCCGACCGATTTGCCGCTGCCCGATACGCCGAGATAAAAAGCGTGGGGCGAGATCAGCCGCTTGCGGTTGCAAATGAGGAGATTTTTGCTGACGGCGTTGACGCCATAGCAGATACCGCCTGCGTCCTGTATCTCCTGCGCGCGGAACGGCATAAGGACCGCCGTGCTCTCCGTCGTCAGCGTCCGCAGCGCCTTGATCCGGCGCAGGCCGTAAGGCAGGACGGTATTCAAGCCGTCCTCCTGCTGGTAGTAGAGCGTGGCGAAATGGCAGGAGTGCTCCCGCCCAATCGTGCGCAGTATCTCCGTGTCGGCGTTGAGCTGTTCGAGCGTATCGGCAATATGAACGAGCGTCACGACGGCGAACATCATGCGCTGGTCGCGCACGGTAAGATCGTCCAGATACTCCTTGGCCTCTGCACGCAGCTGCTCCAGCTCATAGGGGACAGATGCGGAAAAGTTGTTTTTGTCGTTCTGCCGCTGCTGCCAGCGCGTAATGTCCGTCTCAATGCCGAGAATGCGGCCCTGCACCTCTCGCACAGCTTCGTCCGTGGGGATCGGCAGAATGTCGATGGAGAGGACAAGGCTGCGCGAAATGGCGGAAAGGTCTGCGATCATATCGTCGCGGAGATAGCTGCCGAAATCCTTGAGGAACAGGACGCGGCCGAATTTGTCCCCCATCTCAAAATAGCTGTCGTGAAAACGCAGACCATCCGGACAGATCAGGTCACGGAAATCCATACCGCGCCGGAGCACAGACGCCTGTTCATACGAAAATAGCTCTTCCTCGCCGGGGCGAAAGAAGTCATGCAGCAGCCGTAGGCGCTCCTGCATGGAGATCTCCCACGCGCCCGAGTCCAGCCGCCCAAAGCTCTGCGTGAGGTTTGCATCCACGCGCCGGAAATAGGCGCGGCTCTCCTCGATCTTGCGCTGTGGGATGGAGATGGTGACGTACTTTTCCTGCACAAGATTATTCCCTGCACCCACTTGATCCGTAAGTATCCTGTTATACTCTGCGCGGTAACGGTCCAGCGCGTCGCCGTGCGATTTCATCAGCACCGTGCGCTCAAAATCCGCGTGGTTCATGCGGCGGTTGAAAATGGTGATCTTCGCCGCGGCGTCGGTCGGCAGGGCGTTCAATACGCTCTGATAGGAACGAAAGATGCTCTCCCGATCCTCATCTGATGCGGCAGCATAGTTGACGTCGGCAAAGCGCCACGACTTGCTGTGCCGTGTGCCGACCTGCCACACGCCGCCCTCGTAGATGTGGTGAATAGGGATCGACTGCTGCACGCTGCGCGGAATGAAAAACTTGACTTTCTCGCTGCGCTCGGCAGCGGCAAGCGTTTTAATCAAAATCGTCACGCTCCTTTCGGCCCAATGCGGTATAGTAGAAATTCTCCGAGACAAAGCCGCGTCCGCGCGCACAGAGGATCTGCGATTTGACAAAGGCGCACACAAATTCTCCAAAGGTCATGCCGTTGTAGCGAAAAAAGCCTGCAACGGCAATAGGTGCTGCCGCAAGGATACAGACCCAGCCAGCCGTTTCCTTGCCGACAACAGGGGTCAGGGCAAGGTAGACAATGACAGCGACCGCGACCGCGCCGAGTGAACAGATAAATTGACGCAGCGACAGGCCAAAGAAGATGCTTTCCCTGTGGCTGCGTATCTCTTTTGGTATCTTGACTTCCATGGTGATAATCCTCCAATTTTTTGACAGGTTTTTGCAGGCATGAGATAATAATGGTAGAAAAACTTACAAGGAGGCTTGACAGCTATGACGATCCCACAGCAGCTTTTGACTGCGTTTCTGATCCTCGTTTCTCTTCCGCTTGTGCTGAAGATCTTATGGAAAATACGGCTTCTGCCATTTGTGCTCGGCCTTTCGCTCCCTTATCTCATGGGACGGCAATGGACCGCAGAGCACAAAGCGGTGTACCTCGTGCTTTTGATCGGCGGCGCGTTGTTCGCGCTGGCGATCTGGACGTACCGCATCGTGGATGCGGTGCGCACGGAGCGGTGGTATCGGAAGCGCCTTTTGGAACGGGCAACGCCGCTATATCGCGAAGAAGAGAGGGACGGTTGACCGCCCCTCTCTTCTTTGTCGTCACAGCCCCAGCATCTCCTTCACGATCCGATCCGCACCTTTGACAAGGCCCGTAAGGATCAACATATTGAATACGAGCTGCCCAACATACTGCCACACCATTGTTACGGCCGGAAGTGTCGTATCTGCCGCCGGTGTACTGCTGGAGAGGAAGGCAGAGTAGATCAGGCAGGAAAGCACGATCACCGCGCCCTCCATGCACACGCCGGTATAGGACTTCAAAAATGCCTTGCCTGCGGCACTCGTTCCCTCGCCGGCAAAGGCAGCCAGCGGGATCGGTGCAAGGGCTGTGTAAAGGTAGAGCCGGAAAAAGCGCCCGTAGACAGTCAGGATCAAAATAAAGGACAAAACGGTAATAATCAGACTTCCCAATACGGAAACGAGCCATAGGGGGATGGATTGCAGGATCGTCACATCCTCTATAGCCGTTACGATCTCGCTTGGCAGCGTGGACACCTCCGATACCGCGCCGCCCATACCGCCCATGACCGTACCAATGATGCCGCCGCAGATGTTGAATACGGCCAGCATCAGCTCCATGCCATGCCCCACGGCGACCTTGGCGCACAGAAAGCGTACAAAATGCCGCAGGGCAAATTCGGGTCGCTGCATCTCACGGAACGATGCGGCAGATTGAAAGACGCCCATCGCAAAGAACAGCACGAGCAGTCCGTACCCGACACCTTGCAGCGCGGTGTGAATCTGGACGATCAGCGCCCAGATATCGCCGCCTTTGAAGCTCTCCGGCGAGGTCGTCAGCAGCGTCCATATCTCGGCAAGCCTGCCATTCCAGCCATCCAGCGCATTTTCCAGTGTTCGTATGATCCAGTTATCGCTGATAGAAAATCACCTCCATGCTTCGACAGGAAATGTGTCCCACGGTGGGACGCATTCCCTGCTGCTTTTCATACCACACCGATCGCCGACAGAATTTCCTTGGCAAAGGCGATCAGCAGCCCGCCGAGCAGACAGAGAAAGCCCTGCGAGCGCTGGCTGGCGTCGTGGCTCTGCACGCTCATGCCGACCTGCACGATGCCCCAACCAAGGATGATGACGCCGACGGCCTTAATGCAGGAAAAGATAAAATCGGACAGATTATTGACAATGGTGAGGGGATCGTCTGCGGCCAGCGCAGGAATGGTACAAAGGGTAAGGCAAAGGATCAGCGCCGCGAAAAAGCGGCGCTTTCTTTTGGGATTCATTTCCTTTTTCATAGGGATTCCTCCAATTCTAAAACTTCAATTTCATTCAGGGTCTCAAAGGCAAAGGGCAGATCGTCCACGGCGTAGATGCAGGTCGTATGATGAACGTATGGTGCGGCACCGCCATATTCCGTCTCGTGGATGTTCGGGTGGTGCATCAGCTCGTACTTCTCATCAATGACCGGCTTTTCGCCGCGCACAAGGAGAATGGAGAGCCGGTTATCCAGCATCCGCACCTCGCCCGGCGTCATCAGCTCGCGGCCTATGAGCTGCGTACTCTTGCTGTATGAGCCGCTGCGTCCCTTGCTCTGGCTGACGCTCTGCGTCTGGATCGTCTCTTTCCCCAGCAGCTCCGATACATACTTGTGCGTACTCTGCTCGTTCCCGCCCAAATAGAGAAAGGCATCCGCGTTGCCGATGATGCCCTCCCAGCTATCCTTGAATAAGGCTTTGAGCTGCGAGATATTTTGCAGAATAATGGTCGCCATGAGGTTGCGGCTGCGCATGGTCGCCTGCAAGCGTTCATAGCCGTCCGGCAGCGCAACATTGGCAAACTCATCGAACAGCAGGCGGACTGGGACCGGCAATCGTCCGCCATGCACCTTGTCCGCACGGTAATAAAGCTCCTGAAATGCCTGCGTGTAGAGCATACCGACGAGAAAGTTGAGCGAGGTATCGTTGCTGTCGGGAATGACGCAGAAGATCGCCTGCTTGCGCTCCCCGAGCTGTCCCAGCTCCAGTGTGTCGTGGCTGGTGATGCGCTGGACTTCCGGCAAGGTAAAGGCAGAGAGACGGACGGCGGCGCTCACGAGAATGCTCATAGCCGTCTTGCTGGGAGCCTCCTTAAAAATGGAATATTGCCGCACGGCGATATGATCCGGCTCTTCCTCGCGCAGCGCCTCAAAGAGCAGGTCGAGCGGCGATTGGTACTCCTCATCGTCATCGCGCACGTCGGCGTAGTCGAGCATGGTGAGCACCATATCCATCGTTTGCTCCTCGGCGGGCGCTTCGTGCAGAAGATAGAGCATGAGCGCGCAGTCCAGCGCCGTTTCGCTTTTCTCCCAAAACGGATCGGACTGTGTAGCGTTCTTCGGCGTGGTGTTTTTAATGAAGTTATCCACTAATCGGAACACATCCGCGTCCTTTCGGATGTAGTGGAACGGATTGTAGGCGTCGGAGTGCGCAGGATCAATGAGGTCAAAGACGCGGACGATGTAGCCGTGCTTCAGGAGCAGCGGCGCGGTGGCACGCAAAATTTCCCCCTTGGGATCTGTGGATATATAAGACGTGTTGGCAAGCATAATATTTGGTGCAATGACGCTGCGGCTCTTGCCCGCACCGCTGCCGCCGACCACGATCTGCAACAAATTCCGCTGATGCACGCGCCCATCCAGTCCCATTTGGACGTGCTTGGTGAGGATCACATTGTTATCGGGATGCTTGCGGTCTCGGTATTTGCGGTCGAGGATACCTGCGCTGCCCCATTTCGCGCCGCCGTGCTCCTCGCCAGGACGCTTATGTTCCCGCTCCCCATAGTAGCGTGCGATAGCAGCGGCATAGAGCAGCAGCGCACAGGCAATGCATTTCAGCGTGTGAGGTGTCCAGCCAATGGCAAAGGGGCGTTCCAGCACCTGACTGAAACGCCCCATCCATTGAAAGAGGTTCATACCGTCCTCGTAGGCGTAGGCAGCAATCGCCGCCAGCCAAAGAACCAGCGGGCAGAGTGCCGCCCACATTGGGGCGGCACTCTTAAAATTGTTCTGCTGCAAGGCTTAGTACCCCGTCTTGGGCAGCTTCACGGTCGTTTTGGCGTAGACGGTGGTGAGCCAACGGGACACCGCCTGAATCCACTGGCCGTTGTAAAGGCCGCCGACGTCCGCGCTGTTCACAAGGCTCGTGCCGTTGGACAGGCCGCCACAGACCGTTCCGTAGAGCGCGGGCGTTTCCACCTGTGCAAAGCCTGCCGGAACGGTGCCGAACACGAACATGACTTCGGTCACACGCTCATTGGCGGCAAGGCCGAGCACGGCGGGACGCATATCCAACGCATAGTTTTTCGTGGTGGAGAGGTTATCCGCCAAGGTGCGGTACGCTCCGGCACCGTTGACCTTATAGACGATCTTATAGTTCTGTGCCTGATTGTAGGTGCCGGTGACGAGCCTGTTCACCGTGACCTGCGCAGGCAGCGTGTCGCGCCAGTAGAACGATTCAAGCGCCACGTTGGACGTGTTGCCGATCTGTGAGAACGTGTAACGGATCGGCTGATTTGGCATGACCTCGGACGGACCGGCTTTCTTGATGGCAACACCAGTGTTCACGCTGGCGTTCGTCACCTCAAAGGTCACGATTTGCCCCTCATGCTCAAGATAGGCGGTCATTGCGGTCGGGTTAGCCGAGTAGAACGCCGGAGCGCACACCTCGCGGATGGTATAGCGCGAGAGCGGGAGCAGCTTGGAGGTGGCTCTGCCGTTGCGGTCGGACTTGATGGTATCCACCACATTGCCCGCCTTGTCGTAGATTTCAAAAACCGCGCCCTCCAGCAGCGAACCGGCAGGCAGGCCGTTGGTGGGATTGTAGTCGGCGGACTTTTTGACAATTTGGATCTGACCGCGTATCGGCGTGTTCGTCCATTCGATTTCTGTCGTGGAGCCATAGCGGAGATAGATCGTTTTCAGCTCAGGGTCAAGCACATAGCCGTCCGCCGCTTTGATCTCACGCAGATAGTAGCGCCCATCCGCCAGTCCTTCATCGGCGTAAATGTAGCCGTCCTGATCGGTCACATATTCTCCGATGGGATCATGATCACTGTCATATAACAGAAACACGGCGCCATAAATGCCCTTGCCGGTATCCTTGTCTACCTTGTGCAGCAAGATTCTTGATGATTTATGGTTGGTAATTTCCAGCGTGGCGGTCTGACCGTCCTTGACTTCGATGCGGTGCGACGCGGTATCGAGCAGATAACCAGGCGCAGCCTTCAGCTCTGTCACGGTGTACCAGCCGCTTTCAATCTCAGGGAGATAGATAACGCCGTCGCTGTCCGTCGTGTAGGTGCCGACGATCTCGCCGTTTACCTTACGGACTTCAAACCGGACACCAGAGATACGCTTGCCGCTGCTTTCATCACTCTTGATGATCTGCAAGCCGCCTGCGGGAGTGTTATAAAAGTGCAAAGTTTGCGTGTCGTTTGGATGGATGGTAACAGTCTGTGTGCGGGTATTTTCATCAATCATGTAGCCGGGGATCGTTTCGACCTCTGTGACCACCACGGTGCCGGAAAGACCGGAAATGGTGATCTTGCCCTCCTTGTCCGTCCAGTACAGGCCGTTGGAGGAAAGCGTGCCGCCCGCGGCATCCACATAGAAGCCGTCGGCATAGACGATCTTGAACTGCACGCCCTCCAGCGGTTTCTTTGTCACGGAATCCTGCTTGACTACAATAAGGTTGCCCTTGGGCTGGTTACGAAATTCCACCGTCACGACCTCGTTGGACTTGACCTTGACCGTCTGCGGGGTATCGTCGAGGATGTAGCCATCCTTGGCGCGGGCCTCCTTGATGATAAGCGTCGTGCCGGGGGCAACGTCGGTAATGGTAAAAGTGCCTGCGCTGTCCGTCACGAATTTTCCGTTGGCATTACCGATGAAGTTCCCATCGGAGTCGGTCACAAGGAACTCAACATCGGAGATAGGCGCGTTCGTCACAGCGTCCACCTTTTTGACGAGCACGCCGCCCTTGGGGGCGTTGCGGAACTCCAGCATCATCACGGAGTTGCGCTTGATCTTGATGCTCTGCGGGGTATCGTCGAGGATATAGCCATCCTTGGCGCGCACCTCTTTTACAATGACCGTCATGCCAGGGGTCAGGCCATCAATGCGAATGGTACCGGCGCTGTCGGTCACATACTTACCGTTGGCAGTACCGATGACACTTCCGTCCGAGTCGGTCACAAGGAACTCGACATCGGAGATGGGAGCACCGGTTACAGCATCCTTTTTGACGATAAGCAGAGACCCCATCTTATCGTTGCCGAAAGTAACGGTGATGACATCCTGATCCTTACCAGAAAGATAAACGATTTCCGCGGCATCGGTGATAACGTACCCATCCGGCGCCGAGATCTCCTCACAAATGTAGGTGCCTGCCTTGAGTCCGGTCACGACGATGGTGCCGTTGCTGGACGTGCGGTATTCACCAACCACCGTGCCGCCCGTACCGGAGGTGCCGCCAAGGTAGCGAATGCGGAACCACGCGCCCTCCAATGGCTGACCGCTCTCACTATCCACCTTGCGGATGATGATGGCAGAAAGAGGCGTATTTTCAAAGGTCAGGACCTTACTCTCGCCACCGGCGATAAAGCACTCCTGCGTGGCAGGCTCCTTGATGGAGTAGCCGTGCGGTGCCTCCAGCTCCGTCACCTTGTACCAGCCGTCCTTGACTTCGGGAAGGATGATCTTGCCGCTTTCATCGGTGTAATAAGTGCCAAGATCATTTAGCTCACCGCTATCGGTGTGGTTGCTGGCATACCAAATCTGGAACTTCGCGCCCTTAACGGGATCACCGGTCACGCTGTCCACCTTGCGGATCTCCAGCGTAGGCTTGAGTGCGTTGAAGAACGTAACGGTGGAGGTTTCACCTGCCTTGAGAGCTACTTCCTGCGGGATGAGGCAGAGAATGACATGGCTGGGGACATTGATCTCCGTCACCCGATAGGTGCCAACGGGAATAGAATCGAGGAAGATACGTCCGTGACTGTCAGTGGTGGCCGTGGTGGAATAGCTGCCGTCGATCTGCTCGATGCGGTAGGTCACACCCTCGATGGGTTCCCCATTGGTGATGTTCTTCTTGATGATCTCAAGGCCAGGCTTTTCGTAGTCCACAAAAGTGACTTCACTCGTCTGGCCGGGGCGCAGTGCCACGGCCTGCTCTGTATTGCTCACGATGTACGGCTCCGGCACGGATTCTTCACGCACAACATAGACACCGGTGGGAATGGCCGAGAGCGTCGCGGAACCATCCGTACCGGTCGTAACGGACGTGGAGAAACTGCCTGTGACTGACTTTACCGAGAACACCG
>CALDMA010000329.1 GCA_937915075.1 uncultured Oscillospiraceae bacterium | reverse complement strand
ACCAGATATTCTCCATATTCTACCCTCTAATTTACTGCTTTTGTGAAAAGTTCGAGAAAAATACTTGTTTCTTCTGTATTAAGTTGCTGTAACAAGTTTTCAAATATCGACTTTTCAATTTCACGATGTTCCGTCTGGGCTTGTGCTCCCCATTCTGTTAGTTCTAAATTGTAGGCTCGTTTGTCGCTATCGCTTTGACTTCTCCGCAAATATCCTTTCGCTTCAAGTCTTTTCACCGCACTTGTTAATGTGCTTTTAGGCAATCCCAATAGTTCGCTAACCTTTTTCATCATACAATTTGGATAGCGTTCGACAGTTTCCAAAATACTTAATTCTATCATGGAGATACTAAGTATTGCCGGGTATTTTCCACTGCACATTTCGCTTTTCATACGCATACCAACTATATGCCAAAGCTCGTTTAGAGCCTGAACTTTATCCATTGACATTCACCTCCCTATATGGTACGATAATCGTACTATAATAATACGATTATCGTACTACATTGTCAAGAGGAGATGAAAGATTTTTATGGATTTTCAAGTTATTAGAGCAACAAGAGAATTTGCGTTTGATATGGGGTATGTTCATTCCTGCTCGTGGCAAGAAGCATATACAGGAATAATCCCAGATGAAATAATTAAAACTTTTACACCAAAAAATCGAGCAAAGATTTTCTTAGATGTACTGGAAAACCCTTTAGAGGAGTATTATTTATTCAAAGTCGATGATCGTCCAGCAGGAATTGCGTCATTAGCTAAATCACACGAGAAGAATATGCCCAATTATATTGGAGAGATATATTCAATTTATTTTCACCCGGACTTTTGGGGAACCGAAGTCACCCAAAAAGGATTTCAATTTTGCATAAACAGACTAAATGATTTAGGCTTTTCCGAAATTACAATATGGGTATTAAATGATAATCTTCGAGCAAAAAGATTTTATGAAAGAAACGGATTTAAGTTAGATGGTAATTCCAAAGAAATTGAAATTGGAGTAAAACTACTTGAAGTTCGATATTCTAAAAGAATACTCTAATCATTAACAGCCGGACTAACTACCCGGCTGTTAATTTTTTCTTATTATTTTTCAATTCATCCTATGATTTTTCTCTTGAATATAAGGAATTATTTAAGCTAATACTATGAATTGTATAGACATATTCAAAAGGAAAGGTGAACAGTAAAATGTAATAGGGTGAATGAATAATGGCAAAAAGGCCCGTACCATTGTACGATTTTAAGGCTTTCGGGGCAGCCATAAAAGCCGCGAGAAATGAATACGGAGAAAGCCGCAAAAAGGTAAGCGACGAGTTATATATATCCCCGCGATACCTTGCGAATATCGAGAACAAGGGACAACAACCGAGTTTACAGGTGTTTTATGACCTTGTAACCCGGTATCATGTTTCGGTAGATCAATTTTTCTTTCCGAACAGCAACGCGGAGAAATCCACCGGGCGGCGGCAACTTGACGCACTGCTGGACGGTATGAGCGATAAAGGCATACGGATTGTAACCGCAACAGCAAGGGAGATAACGGAAGTCGAAAAAGCAGAGGACTAACCTCACAATATGGGAAACAGGAGATTGCAGCGCATGGCGGCTGCAATCTTTTTTTGCGTCCAAAATTAAAGGAACACGCAACAAATACCGCCTTTCGGTGGGGGTATGGAGTAGATAGCAAGCATAGGGAGTGTAGCCACACTCCCGAAAAAGCACCTGTCTGTGCTTTGCTTGTTGGGATAATCCCAAACCCTTATTCGGAGCGGAAAGGACGGTGAACAAATGGCAAACCGAACGCGGAATATCATGCTGCGTGTTCCTGTGACTGCCGAGGAACGGGCAATGATCGAGCGTAAAATGCAGCAGATGGGAACGGGCTTTTTTTCCGTTTATGCGCGGAAAATGCTCATAGACGGCTATGTGATCCGGCTGGATTACAGCGATGTGAAAGCAATGACCGCCGAGCTGCAAAAAATCGGCACAAACATCAATCAGATTGCAAAGCGCGTGAACGCTACGGGAACGCTCTATGCACAGGACATTGAGGACATCAAGGGGGCGATGACAGAGATATGGCAATTACAAAGATCCATTCTATCAAAAGCACCTTGAAAAAAGCCATTGACTATATCGTTGATCCGGCAAAGACCGACGATAAGCTGCTGGTGTCCTCGTTCGGCTGCGCCGTGGAAACCGCAGACCTTGAGTTTGAAAAAACACGGCTGCTTGCTATGCAGAAAGGCAACAATCTCGCTCACCATCTGATACAGGCCTTTGAGCCGGGTGAGGTCAGCTATGCGCAAGCCCACGAGATTGGACGGCAACTTGCCGATGAAATTCTCGGCGGCAAGTATGAGTATGTCATTGCTACCCACATCAACAAAGAGCATTGCCATAATCACATCATTTTCTGTTCTGTGGATTTTGCGGAGCATAAGAAGTACATTTCCAACCGCAAAAGCTATGCGCAGATCCGCCGCGTCAGCGATAGGCTGTGCCGGGAAAACGGGCTGTCCGTTGTCACGCCCGGCGCGGAGCGCGGCAAGCAATACGCCGAATGGGACGCGCAGCGGAAAGGGACAAGCTATAAGCAAAAGCTGAAAATCGCCATCGACAGGCTCATTCCCATTTCCAAAGACCTTGACGACCTCCTGCGTCGGCTGGAAGCCGAGGGGTATGAAATCAAGCGTGGAAAGTATATCTCATTCCGCGCTCCCGGTCAGGAGCGATTTACCCGTGCAAAGACGTTGGGTGAAGCCTACACCGAGGAAGCCATAGCCGAACGCATCAAGGGCAAGGTTATTCTGAAAACGCCGAAGCCGGAGCGCAGCGGCGTGTCGCTGCTGATTGACATTGAAAACTGCATCAAGGCGCAGCAATCCGCTGGATATGAACGCTGGGCAAAAATTGAAAACCTGAAACGCGCCGCCCGCACAATGGTATTTCTCGACCAGCACGGCATTTCCCGCTATACCGATTTGGAACAGAAGATCACGGAGCTTCAGGACAGCAACGAGCAAACGGCCGCTGCGCTGAAAACGGCGGAACACCGCCTGTCTGATCTGGCGCTGCTGATAAAGCATACTGCCACCTACAAAGAACAAAAGCCGCTGTATAGTGAATACAAAAAGTCCCGTGACAAGGAAAAGTATCTGCGCGGACGTGAGCGGGAAATCATTCTCTTTGAAGCGTCGGCGCGGGCGCTGAAAGCGGCGGGCATCGGTGATAAGCTCCCCGACCTTGCCAAGCTGCGCGAGGAATATTCCAGACTGTCCGAAGAAAAGGATCGGCTGTACGCTGAGTACGGAAGCCTGAAAAAACGTATGCGGGAATACGATGCCGTCAAGCAGAACATCGACAGCATTCTGTCCCCCAATCGCAGGCAGGAACAGGACAAAGCCTTGTAGCTTCTCTGACATTCACACATTATTTCCAAATAATTTAATGTGTGTTCGTCGTTTTGCGGTTGACAACCGCACATTATTTCCATATAATATAATGTGTGATTGTCAAAGTGAGGTGAGAAGCATGAACGCCAAGGAGAAAATCGAAGAACTGTTGAAAGCCTCGGAGGACGGCACGATCACCGCAGCGCAGGTGACGGAAGCCGGACTGCACCGCAGCGTTTTACAGGAGTTTGTCAAGAGCGGTGAAATGTACCGCTTCGGACGCGGCCTGTATGTGCGGAGCAGCGCATGGGAGGACGATTTTTACCTCTTGCAGCGCAAGTATGGGCGCGGGATCTACTCGCACGATACCGCCCTGTATCTGCTGGGCTATTCAGACCGTACCCCGGCGAAATATACGATGACCTTTCTCAAGGGCTACAATGCCCCATCCTTGAAGCAGGAGAACTTAATCATCAAGCGCGTTGTGCCGGAGAACTACGAGTTCGGCAGAATTGAAATTGAATCCCCCTCCGGCAATCCGATTCGTGTTTACGATTTGGAACGGACGCTGTGTGACATTCTGCGCGGCAGCGGCAGCGATGTTCAGATTGTCGGAGAAGCCATGAAACGCTATGCAGCGTCCAAGGATAAGAACATTCACAAACTGATGCAGTACGCAGACCAGCTTCGCGTGAAGCCTAAGGTGCTGCGATACATGGAGGTTTTGCTATGATTACAAAAAATCCGATGCAACTGAAAGCCTTTATCAAAAACAAAGCGGCAGAGAAGCATATCTCGGCGCAGCTCGTCATGCAGAACTATATGCTCGAACGACTGCTGGAACGGATCTCGCTCTCGCCCTATCAGAACAATTTCATTCTCAAAGGCGGATTCCTGATTTCCGCCATTGTGGGGCTGGACACACGGGCAACAATGGATCTGGACACAACGATCAAGGGCTTCACCCTGACGCATGAAGCAATCCGCAAAATCTTTACAGAGATTTGCGCTGTCCAGATTGCCGACGACGTGCAGTTTGAGGTCGTCGGTATCTCTGACATTCGGGAAACCGACGATTACCCCGGCATCCGGGTCGCGCTGAAAGCGAACTATCCGCCGATTAGCGTACCGCTGACGGTGGATGTCACCACGGGCGACATGATAACGCCCCGTGAGGTGGAATACACATTCTCGCTGCTGTTCGATGACCGCACGATCAGTATTCTTGCCTATAACCTTGAAACGGTGCTGGCGGAAAAGCTGGAAACCGTGCTGTCCCGCAACATTGCGAATACCCGTCCGAGAGACTATTACGACGTACATATCCTGTACGCGCTGCGCGGCGCGGAATGTGACAAAGCGACGCTGCGCCGGGCGCTGGAACGGACGATGCAGAAACGCGGCAGCGGCATGATCCTGACAGACTACCCGGAGATTATGAAAGAGATCCGCGAAAGCGATACGCTCCGTAGGCTGTGGGAGAAATACAGCCGCGAGTATGAGTACGCAAAGGACATTTCCTTTGATGATACCTGTAATACCATTCAGACAATTATGGACGCAATCATGGTGTAAACGAAAGGAGGCTTCTTCATAGGTTGGCTGGCAGCGCAGGGCGCGATTATGGCGATTGGGCTTTTCATTGGGCTTGTCTGCTCGGTGATTGGACTATTCTTCGGGCATATCATTCTCTTTGACAGCATTGCTCTCGGCATCGCCGCCGGAGTGTGCTGCAACCAGTTCACCGCAATTCATCCGGCGCTGTGCCTTGTGATCGGCATTGCAACATTCCTGTTGCTGTTGTGGCTGCAAAATACCAGCATCGGCTTCTGGCTCGTCGGCGGGCTGCTCACGCTGATCTATGCAGCGGTGTTCGGGCTGCTGGCCTACTTCATTTCGGAGCATGATCCCATTTGGGGCTGGGTAATTTTCGGTCTGGTGTTCCTCGTGGTCGGTGCGCTGCACCTACGCGCACGGGATAACTGAAAACAAGCGCATAGGTCACGGCTTAGAGTGCCTGTATGCCTTGCTGGGAGCGGCTTTACAGCGCGTGAAACACAAGGGTTGTATGTTTTTCCTGCCAGTTATGAAAAATGAGTTTGAAAGCGTGACAAAAGAGATTGAAAGGAATGATTGTATATGTTCAAATATCCTTTGGCAGTAACGATTGATACAAACATATTTGACGCAGCAAAATTCGACCTGTGCGATACCAGCACCCTCAAAATACTCGAAAACTATGTCAAAAGCGGGAAAATCAAGGTTGTTTTAAGCGATATTGTTGTACGGGAATCAAAAAGACATATTGCAGATCAGGTCAAAAAAATATGTGGGATTATGCGAAAAGCAAGAGCTACCGCTTTGGAGGGGTCTACTGAACATCTCATAAACACTATTGGACTGGGCGAGATATTGAGAATCGTAAAAAACAAAGATGAACTCATATCAAAAGGTGAGGAAATGTTCGATGATTTTCTCCGAACGATCAATGCCGAGATTCTTGGCGCAGATTTAATAGATGTAGGTTTGATACTCGGTGATTATTTTGAGACTAAGCCACCTTTTGAAAACAGTGAAAAGAAAAAAAGTGAGTTTCCAGACGCATTTATTGCTCAACAGATCAGAAAGCGATTTGGTGAAACGGAAGAAGTTGTAATTGTTAGTAACGATAAAGGTTTTATAAGGGCTTGCAGAGAAAGTGAAAATCACCTTTTCTTCAACTCCTTAGGCGAGTTATATAACGCAATAAGTAAAGAAGATGCGGCTTATGATGAAACAATGGCTGTTATCAAGGAACTGCAATTACGCATAAGCGCTGCTGTGAACGAGTATATCAAAGACAACGAAAATATAGATGTGCATGGCCTTTCATACGACAAAGACGGGATAGAATCCGGGTACGATTACAATGAATTTTATCTGCATGATATTTCAGATGTGACATTTTCTGTCCACTCCGTAGATGAAATTTCCGACAATATTTCTATCGTCACGCTCTCATGTAAAGCAGATATTTCCGCTGATTGCTATTATGAGGATTATACCAATGCCCCATGGGATCCCGAAGAAAAAGAATATGTATTTGTTGATACAATAAAAATGCGCGAGGAACATAAAGCACGGTTTGCGTGCAGAATCGAGATTGACCGAGAAGCAAAGTCGTTCAAAGTGTGTCCGTTTACGGTTATTTTGGGTGGTGATTCAAGACGCAACAGGTATGAGGTTGAAGATGATGAAGAAGAAATTCGGGATATGGACAGAGAAGCACTTGGATTCCATGCGCTCGGAAGCTATGAATCATACTTAGAGGATAATTTACCTGATTCACATTTTTACGCTGATATAATCGCAAGGTTTGAGGAAATAAATGGCTTATACCGAAAGTATGATGACTGCTGTATTAGTTTTGATGACTTGTTGGCCAAACTTAATACTGCCAATCCCAAAGAAATCATCAAACTGATATACGAAAGATTGTTGGAAATATCAGATATACCGCACATTGCCAATATAGAAAACATCACAGATTCAGATATTGAAGAAATCCAAGCATGGGCAAATGCTCAATATGAAAGAGTATCTGAGATCGCAGATATAGGCACGCTGCCGGATGTAATGTCTTTCGGGGAAACGATTGTAATTAAGGGTGTAGACGGCAGTAAAGCATCATTGTCCATAGGTGATAATCAGATAAGCCCTGACGAGGGCAGCGAAGAAGTTATTGATATTTGCTTTTCTAACGGGGATGAAAATACGACCAGCGGATATATAAAACTGACTGTTGACTATTTGAATTTTGATGAAGATGGTGGAGCTGCGGATGGTCTAAGTGATGATGTCGAATACGAATATGACGATATACTAAAAGAACTGGATAATTTCATTTATGCTCAAAATTGTCTTAGTGAAAAAGACACTCGTATTGCTGAGATTATCAGCGAAGCCATAAAAACAAATGGTGACAATACCTAAAACAAAAAACGCGGGGCGCAGCAGCCATCATCGGCTGCCGCGCCCCGCGTCATCTTTTACTCTGCGTCGGAAAGCGTCATGGTGAACTGCGCTTCCTCAAATGCTGCGTCGGTCATGTTGTGCAGCTTATGGATCGTCTGCTCCGCCAGTGGACGCATATCTGCGCCCAAATCTGGCAGCGCGTCGGAAATCGCTGCAATCGTCCTGCGGCGGTCGTGCTTGTGATAAATGCAGATCAGGTTTTCTTCCTCAATGGTAAACGAAACATTGTCCATGCTCATACCTCCAAATCATTATCTTTCGCCTTTGCTGCTGCCTTTTTCGGTGCAGCGGTCTTTTTTGACTGTCCCTCTTTGAGCTGTGCCCGGACAGAGGGACGCTGTTTGCGCAGCGGCAGATCGCGCCGCTCGTCCTTGCTGATAAAAGCGAAAACGCTGTGCCTGTCCTTGACCGAAGAAAGATACAGCGTCTTATACGGAAGCAGCGCAAATAGACGCTCATGCTCCCGGCTGGATGCGATGCGCTCAAACCACGGTGACACTTCTACTACAAAATGCGTTCCGTTAGGGCTGTTAGGCGCTTGCAGGGATTGGAACGCCGCCGAAAGACGCTGTGCTTCGGTAAGCACCTTTTCGTCGGAGAGCCGCCCGATATGCTCCTTGAAATTGCCGGGTTTCAGCCGTTCACGCTTCCGGCTTTCATCGCGCAGCAGATCCCGCAGCGCGTCCGGGTCATGCGGAACGGCTTCATAGCGCACAAACTTTCCGTACTCCCGATCCGGCGTCGCTTCAAAGCGGTATTCCTTGGGAAGCTCCCGTGAGCCGTTTTCATAGATCAGACGGTTATTGTCTGTCCGCAAGGCGGTCTGGATCGCAAGTTCGGCTTTCGCTGCATAGTCCAGCTCATAAATGCTGCCTTTTACCTTGCCGCTCTCCACGCCGGACAGCACCACGGCATAGGCAAGTACTCGCTCCTTGGTCTGCTCATGGTAAAAGCGGAACGTATTATGCTCCCGCGTTCCGCGCAGAAATACATCCCGTTCCCGCAGACAATGCGTTCCGTTGGGGCGAGAAAACCATAAATAGACCTTATCCTCGGCATTTTTACTCTTTGCCGCCTGTGTCAGAATCTTCTTGTCAATGTCAAAATCATTCTGAAAGGCGGCTGTGTTCTGCTGCATGATCTGTTGCAGGGATGCCAGCACATCCACATTTTCAAACTTATTCATAGGTCACTCTATTTCCAAAGCCTGCCGGATGCTCCGTTTGGCTTCCTGTTCCTTTTCTCGCTGCTGCGGCTTGCAGGACTGCGCACGATCCGCTTTGAGCTGCGCACGAATAGACGGCTTTTTGCCGTCCGGGTCGCGCTGGGGCGTTCTGCCATCCTCGGCCTTGACCGCTGCGGCAAGCGCAGAGAGCGAAATCACCTCGCCGCGCTTTGCCTTTTCTTCCAGTTCGTCCACGGACGGGGTGTTGTTGATCTGTCCGTCAATCATGTTGTAGTTCTGCTCGCTGGACAGCTCCGCCGTGCGCATATAATTTTCCTGCTCCCGCTGCTCGGCGGCAATGGCAAAGGCCTGTGTGCCGTTGCCCATGATAAGATACTTGCCGTCATCGGTGCTGTGGTGATACCCATAACCTGCGGCTTCCATCTGCCCACGGGTCATATTGGCAACATGAAAGCTGCCACGCGGCGTTGAAACACGCTCCCCAGTCAGGTGGGCGTCAGGGGCAGCGGATTCCTTCTGCTGGGCGCTGCGCTGCACGTCAATGGGCTTTTCCCCGGAGATAGGCTGAATACAGGAAATGTACCCTGCGGCGTAGTATGCGTTTTTGTTAAGCTGGCGCTGCCATGCGCCGACGCTAGGTGCTCAGCGGAAGCCGTTTGCTTTCAGCTCGTCCCGTGCCGCTTCATCCGGCTTGCCGTCAAAGAACACTTGCAGACGGTTATCCGCTTTGTTTGCTTCCACGCGCCCGCCGTCAAATTCCCATCCAGCAAAATTGGTGTCCTCATGCTGCCGTACCTGTTCAATGCGTCCACGGATGCGGCGGATCTCTGCATTGTTGTTGGAGAGCATATAGGCAGGGTACGGCCGGCTCGTATCCAGATGCCAGGACTGCGCCATTTCCTGCTGCAATTTGGTGATCTGCTCCGGCGTCAGACTGGGGCAGCCCTCCAAAGTCTTATGCTTACGGAAATAAGCGTTGACGGCTTTCATGGTTTCCTGCGCCGATTCCAGCTTGACGAGCTTGGCTTCCAGCTTCGCCGCTGCCTGCGGGTCGTCCATGCTGATACCGCCCATGCCTGTGCTGCGGATCTTGTCCAAAATCCCCTGAACGGCCTGCCACTCCTGCATATTGCGGTCACGGGCGGCGTTTTGCTTCTCTTTCTTGCGAACAGGGAAATTGCTGCCGCCTGCAACGAGGATCGAGGGAACACGGGCTTCAATGGCATAGTGGTCGTTCAGGTTTTCCGCCAGCTTGCGGGCGTAGGTGTCCAGCAGCGCGTCAATTTTCTCATGGTACATGGGATCGACGCGCTCTTTCTGCCGCTGCGCAATCGCCGCTGCCTGATCTACCATCTGCCGATATTCGGCGGTGGCGCTGCCTGTGGCGTAGTCGCGGTAGCTGTTTGCATCGTTGGCACGGCGGGCAGCGCCCTCATTGATGGTGTAATACCTGACGGCGGCTTGCTCCGGCGCGGTATCTGCGGGCGGCGCTTTCTCCGGCTGCTCCTGTACGTCGGCGGGCTGCTCCTGCGGCTCGTAGCCATTGGCGGCATATTCCTCCACGGTCATGCCTGCGGCTTCGGCTTCCTGTGCGATCTCACTTTCTACATAGGCTTTGTAGTCCTGAAGCTCTTTATCAAAATTGGAAAGCTGCGGTGGATCGGGCAAGTGATAATCGCCCGCGTTCAGCTTTTCCCGGCAAGCGTCCACATGGGCAAGAACGGCATGAAAATATGCTGTCTGCTCCGGCGTCAGGGCTTCTCCATTTTCCAGCATATCCGCAGCGGTGCGCTCCTGCTCGGAGAGATTGCAATGCAGCCGCATATACGGTACAAACTCGGTGAGAAGCGTTTCACGCTCGGCCTTGTCCTTTTCCCACGCTTCCGTACCCTCGTTGTGCAGCACAAAGTTTTTCCAGCTTTCGTCCTTGGCGTAGTATTCGTGATAGGCTTGGATATGGTCGATCAGAGCGCCGTCCCCGTCGCCAAAGTCCTGCCGCCCCTCGTAGCTGTCACGTTCCCCGTGGAATGTGCAGTCAATGCGGAATTTGGTTTTATCGTACCAGCCGCCTGTGTAACCAGGCTTCTCACGCTCAGAACGCTTTTCCTCGTCCAGCGCCTTAAAAAGTGCGTCTGCGCGGGCAAGCGGGAGCTGTTCACCCTCTTGCAGCTTCTCGCTCTCGCTCCAAAGAATCGTCACGACAGGCTGTGCCGCAGGATCAAGGGAAGGCGCTTCCTTGCCAGACACTTCCTCTTGGGCGTGGAACATGGCAAGCTGCTCGTCGCCGGCATAGGTCAGGTCGCCAAACTCCAAATCGTTCAGCTCGCCTTGGATCAGCGCAGCCAGCGATTCATACTGTCGGCTTTCAATCAGCACATCACCCAAATATTTTTCAATGCGGAAGTCCGCCAGGTTTGCGTATGCCTGAATGGGGATTTCATCATCCGTAATGGTCGTGTGTCCAATACCAACGGCGGACAGGTCACTGAAATCTGCGCCGGAATGAAATTCTTCGCGGCAGTAATCGCCGATCAGCTTTTTCGCAAGCTCCAATTCGGCGCGTCCCCGTGCGGTGTCGCTCAGATGTAGAGAGTAAAGGCCGGAAGCAGAGGAAAAGCCGACGTTGTTGAAAACATAGTCCACATCACTTTCTTTCAGCGCTCCGGCTGCGTAGTAATTTTCCCGCGTGGGCGTCGGGCTTACGCTGCCGGATGCAATGTCGTGATTCAAGCCCGTTTCCAAATGCGTGCAGATTTTTCCGTCCACCGCCAGCGTCGCATAGTACCAGCCTATGTAACCGCTGCTTTGCTGATCTGCGCCGTCGTTGAACTCCACATTCAGCAGCGTGTAGGGCTTCAAGTTCTTTTCTGCGGCAATGGCATTGTCCTGAAGCTCGCGCTCTTTAAGGGCGGTATAAGCAGTTTCCTTTGCAACGCGGATGATTTCAGGGTTATACCGCACCAATGCGCTATCGACAAGCTCCTGCTGTACCTTTTTGGTTTTGGCTTGCCGCGCCATTTTCCTGTGCAGGGCGAGGTTTCAATCGTGCCGGACGTGCAGCCGAACGCCTGCGCGATCACGCCGATTTTCTCTTGCAAGGAAAGCGTTTCATACCGCTTGGCAATTTCAACAGCCTGTTTCTGTAACTCTGTCAGCGGTCGTTCCACTGGCGGAGCGTCAACCTGTGCTTCCTGCTGTGCGGCCTGCTCCGGCTGTAAAAACTCCGGCACTTCGGTATAGCCGCCGCGATCCAAATAGTGCGCCGTTTCCTGCTCGCCGCGATGCAGCACAATGACATCGGACATGGAAAGGCTATGCCCGGTAAAATCCTGTGGCCTGTCCATGTTGAAGCGAACAAAAATGTCCTCCAGCGTGTCCGTGTCGGAGAGGGGTGCGGTATAGACCAGCTCATAATTTTCGCGGTCAACACGCAGCCCGGCGGCCTTTACCTGTTCCAGCGGCTCAAATCTGAGATCCCGCGTTGCGTCGCCGTCTTTAAGCTGATAAATGGAAAAGGTGTTCTCCGGCACATCCTGCGCAGCAGCCTGTTCCTGCTCTGCGGTGTGCTGCGCCTGAAGCTCTGCAAAATGCCCCTCGATTTCGGAAATAAGCTCGCTGGCGGCGGTGCGGATGGTTTCAAGGGATGCTTTCAGCTCCTTAATATCGCGGCCGCTGCTCCACCCGGCGACGTAGCCAAAGGAGTAGTCTGACGTGTCCAGTCCGAAATGCTGGCACACCGTATAGGCGACGCTTTCCGCCTGCACCTCGCGGGTGCTGCGGTCGGGTCGCTCCGCCTGCTCCGGCGCGTTCAGGTCAATATCGTGCAGCTTGGCATGGGCAATCTCATGGATCGCCGTCTTGATGGTTTGCAGCTCGCTCATGCCGTCGTCAATGGCAATGCGCTTTTCTGCAAGGTCATAATAGCCGTGTGCGCTGCCGTCGATTTTTTCAAGCGTCACGGGAACGGGAGAGGTCAGCTTCAAGGCTCGCCAAAAATCCTCATATTGTTCCACATTGCCCGTGAGCGCGTCCACGGCAATGTCGGGAAGCTCCTTGCCCTCGGTCTGGCTCACATCGAATACAGACACCACCTTGAACGCTGGGATCGTCACCTCCTGCTGCTCCGTGACGGGCTTGCCGTCTGCGCCGATCACAGGCTGTCCGGTGTCTGGGTCAGTTTGCGCTACATCCTTTTTGATTTTATAGGGCGCGGGCGCAAGGATTTTGATGCTCTTTTCGCCGGATTTGACATGGCGTTCAAATTCGTCGCGCCACTTTCCGTAGCCTGCGACAAGGGATGCGTCCGGCTTCTGCATGACGATCAGCAGCGTATTGTTTAGGCTGTAATTGTGGAAGTGGGACATGGCTTTCAGGTAATCCCGATACCGTTCACTTTCAAAAACCTCCTGTACGCCCTGTTCCAGATGCTCGGTGATCTCCTTGATTCTGCCCTGCGTGTCGGTGGCGTTCAGCACCAGCGGACGCACGGGGATCGGCTCTGCGGGCAGCGCCGCGCCCTGTGGCAGCTCGTCCATATCCCGCTGGGGGCTGGGCTGCGCAGTCAGACGATATTCCTGCGGCACTTGGTTGGCTTTGTACCACTCCGCATAATCGTTGCCGTTGTTGTAGACATAGCCATAATCGGTAAAAATGCCGCGATCCTCTTTAACTGCTTCACGCCCATAGCCCTTGTAATCAAAGAACCTCTTGGCAGCGTCCGGCAATTCCAGCTCGTCCAGCTCGTCAATGAGGTAATGCCCGTAATCGTCGGAATTGTGTACGGTGGGATAAAGCCAGTAGCAGTCCAGATTGTGCGTCAGGTTGATTAAGTCTGCTGCGCTTGCCGCATGGTCGCCGTACTGTGCGGCAGCGGCAAACTTGTCGCGTTCCTCGTTGCTGCGCTGGGTGAGCAGCGCGGCAAGATAGTTCAAATCGTCCAGACTTTCGCCGGGCTTCAAGGCTTCGCTCCACCCGTCCAGAGAGGAATGATAGGCAGATACCTGATACTGTTCCGTGTCGCTCCCGTCTACGCCCAGCCGTTCAAAAACAGCTTTCATCGTTTGGGCATCGGTAGGCAGCGATACCCATTCCGCAACAGGCGTTTCCTCGGTATGCTGTGCGGTGTTGATAAGATATACTTCCAAAAGGTGTTCGTCCACGTCTGCGCTCCTTTCTGACATAAGGGTTTGGGACTATCCCAACAAGCAATCGCCGCCCGGTCTGTGCCGGACGGCGATTTTCGGGAGTTGTAGCCACACTCCCTATGCTTGCTGCGTTACTGAATCGTTCTTTTATCTCCGCAAAATGCGTTCTGTCACGCTTTCAAAGCCGTTTTTCGCAGTTTCCATAGGAATACCCCGCACACTCCAAAAGCGTGTCTGGAAAACCGCCTGCCGCAAGGCTTTTGAAGCCCCTAAACCGTGACACACCGCGCCTTTGCCCGCTGGCGGCGCTTGCGCTCGGCTGCATTGCGCCGGGCAGCATAGGGCGCACAGCGGTCACAGTATTTTGCGCGATTGCTGCGGGCGGGAAAGGGCTTACCGCACAGCTCGCATTTCTTGCGGGTGTCCGCCGTGGCTGCAAGATCCGCGCATAGCTCCCGGTATGCGGGCAGCACCGCTTCCCGGAAGTATCGGCAGAGCAGCGAATAGCTGATGGCCTGCACACAGACGCACGGTTCGCCATCGTCCAGCAGCAGACAGCACCCGCGCACATTGTTAGCGCAATGGCAACGGGTCAGCTTTTTCACTCTGCGATGCTGCGCGTCATTCAGCCGGATCATTTTCTCTGCTCGATACGGTAATTCACATACTTCTCTCCCGTATCACACAGCAGCACCGTCCCGTCATAGGTCTTGCCCGTGCGCTCAGAGTACAGCCCCTTGACTTTCGCCTTGCCGTCCTTTAGGAGTGCGGCGGCGATCTTCTTGGAAAAGACGGTTCTCCGGCTTTCAAAGAACTTGTCATTCTTCCACATGACAAAGCGGCAGGAGCGGTCAGAGCAGTAGAAATTCTTCTTGCCCTCATAGACAGGGCTTTTGCAGCGTGGGCAGATGCCGACTGCTTCCTTTTCCGGTGCGAACAGCTTTTTACCGTCCTCGGTGATGTGGGAATACTGCTTCACCAGCTCCCGCGTCATATCCTCGATTCCCTGCATGAAGCTCTGCGGGTCGTCGCTGCCCTTGGCGATCTCCGTCAGGCGGGTTTCCCATTCAGCGGTGAGCAGCGGCGATTTCAGCATATCCGGCAGGATGACAGCGAGATTGATGCCGTCCTTGGTCGGCACAAGACTTTTGCCCTTGCGCTCGGCAAATCCGGCAGAGAGCAGCTTTTCAATCATCGCTGCCCGCGTTGCCGGAGTTCCCAGCCCTTGCCGTTCCGCATCCTCCGGCATATCCTCTTTGCCCGCGTTCTCCATTGCGGACAGAAGCGAATCCTCGGTGTAGGGCTTGGGCGGCGTGGTGTAATGCTCGGAGACAGAAGCCGTGACCGTTTCAAAAATCTGCCCCTCGGAAAGCTCCGGCAGCGCCGCATCCTCTGCGCCGTCCTCGTCCGGCTTTGCTTTGAGCGCAGCACGGAAACGGGCGTCAATGTCTTTCCAGCCCGCAATCAGAATCGTTTTGCCCTTGG
>CALDMA010000328.1 GCA_937915075.1 uncultured Oscillospiraceae bacterium | reverse complement strand
CACGACCATGATCGGCGACCCCTCCGGCCGCACGGATATGCGCAAGATGCTCACGCCCGAGGACATCAACCACAACGCCGAGTGCTTCAAGCGCCAGATGGAGCGCTTCATCGACTTCGGCGAGGGCAAGGCGCGTATGCTCTACAACAGCGAATGGCTGCTGCCGCTCAACTACATCGACCTGCTGCGCGAGGTCGGCGGCTGCTTCAGCGTCAACAATATGCTTCGCGCCCGCTGCTATGAGCAGCGCATGGAGCGCGGCCTGAGCTTCCTCGAGTTCAACTACATGATCATGCAGTCCTACGACTTCTACTATATGTTCCAGCACTACGGCTGCAACATGCAGTTCGGCGGCGACGACCAGTGGAGCAATATGCTCGGCGGCACGGAGCTGATCCGCAGAAAGCTCGGCAAGGACGCGCACGCCATGACCATCACGCTGCTGATGAACTCCGAGGGCAAGAAGATGGGCAAGACCGCCAGCGGCGCGGTGTGGCTCGACCCGAACAAGACCACGCCCTACGAGTTCTACCAGTATTGGCGCAACGTCGGCGACGCGGACGTATTGAAGTGCATCCGTATGCTGACCTTCCTGCCGCTCGAGCAGATCGACGAGATGGACAAGTGGGAGGGCAGCCAGCTCAACCGCGCCAAGGAGATCCTTGCCTATGAGCTCACCGCGCTCGTCCACGGCGAGGAGGAGGCCAAAAAGGCAGAGGACGCGGCCAAGGCGCTCTTCGGCGCCGGCGGCGACAGCGCCAATATGCCGACCACCGTGCTCGCGGACGCCGACTTTGAAAACGGCGGCATCAACATCCTCTCGCTGCTTGTCACCACGGGGCTGTGCCCGAGCCGCGGCGAGGCCCGCCGTCTCGTCCAGCAGGGCGGCATCGTTGTGGACGAGAAGAAGGTCGAGAGCATCGACGAGAGCATCCCGCAGGAGAAGTTCGCCGGCGACGGCGTCATCATCCGCAAGGGCAAGAAGGTCTTCCACAAGGCCGTGACCAGGTAAGCACCATGCACGAAAGCCTCCGCAGCGCGGTCTGCGGAGGTTTTTTTGCCGCCGCGCCGCAAGGGCTTGCGTTTTGAACGCCTGTTTGATATAATATATCATACTGTGCAGATCGCGGATCGCTGCACGCCGCCGTGCATCGCTCCGCACCGAGGGAGGGGAGCGCCATGCGGATACTCGGCATCGACCCGGGGCTTGCCATCGTCGGCTTCGGCCTGATCGAGGCGGAGACCGGGAAAACGCAGATGCTCCGGTACGGCGCGGTCACCACGCCGGCAGGGCTTCCGCTTGCCGCGCGGCTCGTGCAGCTCGAGCGCGATATGGAGGAGCTGATCGCGCAGCTCCGGCCGGAGGCCATCGCGGTCGAGGAGCTGTTTTTCTCCAACAACATCACCACCGGCATCGCCGTCGCGCACGCGCGCGGCATCATCCTCTGCACCGCGGCAAAGAGCGGGATCCCGCTCTTTGAGTACACGCCCATGCAGGTCAAGCAGGCGGTCGTCGGCTACGGCCTCGCCGAAAAGCGGCAGGTGATGGACATGGTCAAGCGGCTGCTGAAGCTCAAGGCCGTTCCGCGTCCCGACGACGCGGCGGACGCGCTCGCCCTGGCGATCTGCCACGCGCGCAGCGTGACCTCGCTGCTCGCGCGCGCACAAAATCCGGTCAAGCAAACCGTCTAAAGGGGAGGACGCTCCATGTTCTATTATCTCGAGGGCAAGGTCGCGCACATCGAGCCGTACCTCGCGGTCATCGACTGCGGCGGCGTGGGCTACGCCTGCCGCACAACGAACCACACCATCAGCCAGCTCAAGAAGGGTGAAGTCAAACGGCTTTACACCTATCTGAACGTCGGCGACGGCATTTTTGAGCTCTACGGCTTCGCCGCCGAGCAGGAGCTCAATAGCTTCAAGCTGCTCATCGGCGTTTCCGGCGTGGGGCCGAAGGCGGCGCTTGCCATCCTCTCCGTCGGCACGCCGGAGACCCTCACGATGGCGGTCATCACGGGCGACGAAAAGGCGCTGACCGCCGCGCCCGGCATCGGAAAGAAGATCGCCCAGCGCATCATCCTTGAGCTCAAGGACAAAATTGCCAAGGAAACGCAGGAGATCGGCCTGCCGGCCTCGGCCGGCGGCGCGGCGCTCGGCAGCGGGAGCAAGGCGGCGGAGGCTGCTGCGGCGCTCGCGGTGCTCGGCTACACGCAGCAGGACATTTCCGCGGCGCTCAAGGGCGTGGACGTGGAGGCTCTGCCGCTCGAGGAGATCGTCCGCCAGAGCCTGAAGAAGATGGTGAAGTAAAGGGCAAAAGGGAAGTGACATTTTGAGCATTGATTTCGGAACCGACATTTATGAAGAGCCCATCGTGGCCAAGACCTTCCTGAGCGAGGACGCGCAGGAGGGCTCGCTGCGCCCGAAAACGCTCAAAGAATACATCGGGCAGGAGAAGGCCAAGGGCAACCTTGCCGTCTTCATCGAGGCCGCGAAGCGGCGCAGCGAGTCGCTCGACCACGTCCTGCTCCACGGCCCTCCGGGCCTCGGCAAGACGACGCTTGCGGGCATCATCGCCGCCGAGATGGGCGTCAACATCCGCATCACCTCCGGCCCCGCCATCGAAAAGGCGGGCGACCTCGCGGCGCTGCTCACGAACCTGAGTGAAAACGACATCCTCTTTGTCGATGAGATCCACCGCCTCAACCGCGCGGTGGAGGAGATCCTCTATCCCGCGATGGAGGACTACGCCATCGACATCATCATCGGCAAGGGGCCGAGCGCGAACTCCATCCGGCTCGACCTGCCGCACTTCACGCTCATCGGCGCGACGACCCGCGCCGGTCAGCTCTCCGCGCCGCTGCGCGACCGCTTCGGCGTCACGCTGCGTCTGGAGCTTTATACGCCCGAGGAGCTTGCGAAGATCGTCACGCGCTCGGCGGGCATCCTGAACGTTTCCATCGCCCCCGAGGGCGCGATGGAGATCGCGCGCCGCTCGCGCGGCACGCCGCGCATCGCCAACCGGATGCTGCGCCGCGTGCGCGATTTTGCCGAGGTCAGGGCCGACGGCGTCATCACGCGCGAGGTGGCGGACGAGGCGCTGCGCGCATTGGAGATCGACTGGCTCGGTCTCGACCCCATCGACTACCGGATGCTGCGCGCCATCATCGAGAACTACGGCGGCGGTCCGGTCGGCATCGACACGCTCGCCGCGACCATCGGCGAGGAATCCGTCACGCTCTGGGACGTGTACGAGCCCTACCTCATGCAGCTCGGCTTCCTCACGCGCACGCCGCGCGGCCGCTGCGTGACGCGCAAGGCGTATGAACACCTCGGCCTGAGCGTCCCCGCGTCCCTTGCGGACGAGGCGGAGCAGCTCAGCCTAAACTGAATCAATAAGGAGACTTTCATCTATGGGCAAGCTATTTGGCACCGACGGCATCCGCGGCATCGTGGGCGAGAATCTGACCGTCGAGCTGGCGTTCCACACCGGTCAGGCCATCGCCGCCGTTCTGAAGGAGGAGAAGGGGAGAGCGCCCCTCATCACCATCGGCAAGGACACGCGCATTTCCTCCGATATGCTCGAATCCGCGCTCATCTGCGGCATCTGCTCCGTCGGCGGCGACGTGATGCCCTTCGGCGTGCTGCCGACTCCGGCGGTCGCGTATCTGACCGTTCTCAAGGGCGCGGACGCGGGCATCGTCATCTCCGCGAGCCACAATCCCTTCGAGCACAACGGCATCAAGGTCTTTAACGAAAAGGGCTACAAGCTGCCCGACGCGACGGAGGCGAGGATCGAGGAAAAGATCCTCTCCGGTGAGACCATTCCCGTCGCCACGCGCGGCGAGATCGGCGTGCTGCACCACGGTCTCAAGCAGTCGAAGCTCGAGTACATCCACCACCTGACCACCACCATCGACTCCGACCTCTCCGGCCTGCGCGTGCTGGTGGACTGCGCCAACGGCGCGGCGAGCGCCACCGCGCCCGAGCTGTTCGGACGCTTCAAGTGCTACGCCGATTTCATCCACCGCGAGCCGAACGGAACGAACATCAACGACCGCTGCGGCTCCACGCACCTCGAAAGCCTCGGTCAGCGCGTCGTGGCGGGGAAGTATGACGTGGGCGTGGCCTTCGACGGCGACGCCGACCGCTGCCTGATGGTCGACGAGCTGGGTCATGAGATCGACGGCGACAAGATCATGGCGGTCTGCGGCGCGTATATGAAGCGCAACGGCAGACTCACCGGCAACACCATCGTGGCGACCGTCATGTCGAATCTCGGACTGCACGAGTTCTGCCGGAGGAACGGCATCGACCTCGTCTGCACCAACGTGGGCGACCGCAATGTGCTCGAGAAGATGGTGGAATGCGGCTACAAGCTCGGCGGCGAGCAGTCGGGCCACATGATCTTCACCGACTACGCCACCACCGGCGACGGTCAGCTCTCGGCGCTGCAGTTCCTGCAGATCCTTGCGCTCTCCGGCAAGAGCGCGTCCGTGCTCACAGCCGACTGCCCGCAGTATCCGCAGGTGCTGCTGAACGTCGCCGTCAGCCACGACCGCGGCGTGAAGGAGGCCATCATGGCGAGCGATGCGCTCAAGACCGCCGTCGCGGACGAGGAGAAGTTCCTGCGCGGCGAGGGCCGCATCCTCGTGCGCCCCTCCGGCACCGAGGCGCTCATCCGCGTGATGGTCGAGGCCAGGACCGAAAGCGTCGCGCAGCTGGTCGCCGAGCGGCTGGTGAAGGTCATTCGATCGGTCTGATTCGGCGATTTGTCGGCGAGCGGGCGACAAATGAAACGGGAATTGTATCTTGTTGCCCGAATTTTATCTTTTTTTCAGTTTATTTTCGTAAATACTTGACAAAACCGTGCAAGTACAGGTATAATGCAGTATGGAAAATGTGGCAGAGGATAGAAATACCCCGATGGAGCCCTCGGACGAGGCGCTCTGCCGGCGTGTTGCCGACGGCAGCCGCGAGGCGGAGGAAGTGCTTGTCCGGCGCTATTCCGGTCTTGTGCGCTCGTGCGCGCGTCCGCTCTTTCTGGCGGGCGGCGACAGCGAGGACCTGATCCAGGAGGGGATGTTCGGGCTCATCCGGGCCATCCGTGAGTACGACGGCACAAAGGCCGCGTCCTTCCGGACCTTTGCCGAGGTGTGCATCCGCAACCGTCTCATTTCCGCGCTTCGCGCGGCCTCGCGCGACAAGCATACACCGCTCAACCAGTCCGTTCCCTTGGATACCCCTTTCTTTGATGGCAATTCCTATCCGTTCGGCGCTCTGCGCGCCTCCTCCGCCGATCCGGAGGAGCTGATCATCGACCGCGACCGCGTGGCCGAAGCGCTTGAGAGCACCCGAAAGCAGTTGTCCGAGTTCGAGGCGAAGATCTTAGGGTTGTATTTAGACGGGCTTTCCTGCCAGGAGATCGCAAAGGCGGTAGGGAAGTCCCCCAAGTCTGTGGACAACGCTGTGCAGCGCGTCCGGCGCAAGGCGGCACGGCAGCTTTCATCCGGCGATATCAGCAAACGCTGAACGCATATATTTTTTTCTAAAAGCAAAGAGAGGGTAAAATCATGTACGAAGACAAGACTTTAGTTTGCAAAGAGTGCGGCAAAGAGTTCGTGTTCACTGCCGGTGAGCAGGAGTTCTACGCGGAGCGCGGCTTCCAGAACGAGCCCCAGCGCTGCAAGGCCTGCCGCGACGCTCGCAAGAACGCCGCCCGTGGTCCCCGCGAGTACTTCACCGCAGTCTGCGCAGCTTGCGGCGGCGAGGCCAAGGTTCCCTTCGAGCCCAAGTCCGACCGTCCGGTCTACTGCAGCGAGTGCTTCGCCAAGATGCGCGCTGAGCAGTAATTCTTGTAAACGTTTGATCGAAAGACGTCCGCCAAGGCCGGCTCCGCATAAGAAAACATGCGGTTTTGCCTGCGCCTTTTTGGCTGA
>CALDMA010000327.1 GCA_937915075.1 uncultured Oscillospiraceae bacterium | reverse complement strand
ACTTCTCAAAACAGATTGAATTGGAACGCGATACTTGGGGACAGAGTCCTTGATTTTCAACGGTCGTATGTATGCCTCAACTACTTTCTGCCCAAACTCGTTAAAGTGAGAGGCCAATACCTGGTTGACGTCCTGCATATCTATCTGCATCTGAAAATAATGCTTCACATTGTGATAGACCCTTTGCAACAAATTTATGAGAGCACTGGTGTTATCATAGGCACTGTAAATTGCGGCCATCTTATCGTAAACGCTTTCGCTCTCGTCGGCGACCTTCAGCGCAGAGTAGGTGCCAAACACATAGGAAAATCCGCGGGCAGGACGATCATCCCGGAGCTGGTGAAACAGCTCCAGCAGCCGGCTGCTGTAACTTGGGACGGTAATATACTCCTCAAAATCGTCACCCCGCTCCTTTTCAAACCAGCCCTTGCCGCAGAGCTTTCGAATCAGAAAGCGTGCACGGCCGGAGATATCCCGCAGCTCCTCCTCGTCAATATCTTCCCCTTCAAATGTGGCATCCGCCAGCTGCTGCTCCAATCTGCTGCGGAGCATAGAATACAGCGTGTCTTCGCGTATTTTAAGGTTTTCACGATATGCGGTGTACAGCACATCCAGTGCATCCGCGTATAACGCGCGGTTGGGCGAGGCCAAAGGGGAAAAAAGCTCACCAGGAACCGCTTCAAAAAACTTCATGAACCTTCCTCCTACAGGAGACGACAATGATGATTGGACGATTAATTTGGAATCCGGATAGGCCGGATATCGTTTTCGATACGGGGACACTATATGGTGGTCTTCACTGTGGAGACTGCTTTGCATGTTGGCTGGATGGGCGCTGGCTCGATGTTCGCCTGGAATATATGAATGATTGGGTTCTGATCCACAACGGTCGTTTTGTGCCGGTTCGCTATGGGGTCTCTGTGCGTATTTAGGGTCTATCTGAACGCCGGAAATATGGCCAGCGGCAAGAGATTTTTGCCTGATGAAGCCATTTCTTCGCTGGAATACTTTGCGTATTGCAAGGAAAAATGGTGCACAGCAGGCGGAAAAGGCTCGCTGTTTGGGCGTGTTGGCGGTTTCATAAAGAGTCCATCGCCGCCAGCAAGTTGATCACGGGGATAGGTGCGATGCCTGCCGCTTTGCGCAGGTCGGCCTTGCTTATCCTTTTATCGGCAAGCCGTCTTCATCACTTGTCGCATGAAATAGCCATTACGGTTCAATCTCCGGCTGCAAATACTGGCTTTATTGTACAACTTTTTTGGTCACGAAGCAAGAGAGTTTCGCACTTGAGTTTCGGCTATCCATCCTCTCGAAAGTATCCACAACCAAGCAAGTTTACCAAACAGGAAAAAAGCAATGAAAAAGGAAGAAATTCGCTCCATTTTTTATGGTATTATTGAATCAGGGCAAAAGAAATGCTGCAAAGTGGGAAAATGGAACGAGGGGTATATGAGATCGTGGACAGCGAAAGTCTGGTGTCCAGGGAACACTTGCTGCGCAAAATCGACGCGGCTGTGGGATGATCCCGCAATTTTGTTCGAGCCGGGTGATTATTGTGCGCTTACGATGGTTTTGCGTGATCCATGGTGGGGAAGGCAATCCAGTCCCTACTTCCATCTCTCCCGATACTCCCTTACCGTCACCCCCTCTGCCTTTTTGAACACTTTGCTGAAGTAATACACATCCCCAATCCCGCATTCCTGGCCGATTTCTTCGGCGGACTTATCGGTGAAGCGCAGAAGGTTTTTGGCTTTGGTGATGCGGGCATTCAGCAGGTAGTCTCCGATGGTGACGCCGAAGTGCGCTTTGAAGACCCGGGTCAAGTAAAATTTATTGATGAAGTAACGCTGGGAAAGCTCGTCCAGCGTTACTTTCTTTTCGTAGTTTTCGTCCAGGTACTGCTTGATGCGTAATAGCTCCGTCTTCTTGGAGCCGGAGCGGGCGTGGTCCGGGTGCCAGCTGTCGGCCATGAGGAGGACAAGGAGCTTTGAAAGGTAGGCATTGATTTCCATGTCCCGGATGTAGGAGGTGCTGACGGCGGCATTGTAGACGCGGTCGAAGGTGCCGCGATAGTTCTCCAGGGAGTCTGGGTGGAAGGCGGGAAGACCGCCTCGCTCCGTGTATTTCCGGTAGATATTGGAGACGGTTGGGCCGTTAAAATGGATCCAGAGCAGGCACCAGAGATCGTCGGAGGTCTGGTGGGAATAGGGCTTTGTGCAGTCGATGAAGACGCAGTCCCCGGCCTGCAGGGGATAGA
>CALDMA010000326.1 GCA_937915075.1 uncultured Oscillospiraceae bacterium | reverse complement strand
CTTTGCCATTTTTGCCATTAGCCCATCTGGCAGCCGCACCAGCTTTACCCGCCTCGCTCCGTGCCGACGAGATTTCATCATAGCTGTCGCGGAATCTGTCCTCTTGCGCCATTATGCGCTTCGCGTAGAAGCGCTCATTGCCGGTAAGCCTCATTGGCTCACCCGTTGCGCTATACAGCAGCAATGCACGCATCAGTCTGCCAAATTCTTCATCGTTTAGGGCTTCCATTTCCTCTAAGTACTCGTAAGGGAGAGCGGCGTAATTTCTTGCCATCGTCATCCCTCCCGGCGTGCGTTCCAGGCAGCGGCCACTTTGCGGCACGCGTAATTGTCCCACTTTTCGCCGTCTGAGGGATCGTCATCAGACGTTGCAGCCTTGCTTCGCGCGCCGCAGATGTCGCACTCGACCCACGTAAAGTACTTGCCGGATCGGCCGCTGTAATTGCAATACATCGCCGCCGCATCCTGCCCGCAGAAAGGGCAGGCCTTCAATTGCATTTTCATTTCTTTCCTCCCTTAAAACGGCATATCTTCATCCGGATCGTCCAGCAGCGCGTAGTCCTCGCTCGGTGCGCTGGCGGGCTTGCCATCTTTCCCGCCGCAGAAATACACGTGCTCTGCGACGACCTCGGTCGCATACCGGTTGTTCCCGTCCTTGTCCTGCCACTTTCTTACCTGCAAGCGGCCTGTGACCATGGCCTGCTGCCCTTTGCCAAAGTGGTTCGCAACGAACTCCCCCGTCTGCCGCCACGCGACGACCGGAATAAAATCCGTCTCCCGCTGGCCGCTGCTGTTCTTAAAGTCGCGCTCGCACGCCAAGGTGAACGACGCGACAGCCGTTCCGTTTCCGGTTCTGCGAAGGTCGGGCTGATCCGTCAGCCGGCCGGAAATTGTGATTACGTTAAGCATAGTTACTTCCTTTCCCCCAGACGCATTTTCTTCGCATCCAGCCTTTGTATTTTGATCTCAGGTATTTTTCCGCGAACTCAAGCATTTCCTCCCGCTCGGTTGATTGGTCGAGCTTGTGATGGCATTCCGGGCAGGACGTCAGGACGTTCTGCTCGATGCCAAGCCCGCCCTGCGAGCGGGGAATAAAGTGTGCGTTGCTCCACGCGATTTCAAACGGGGCCGGAGCGCCGCAGAAGATGCAGCACGGATGCCCGTCGCAGCTGTCACGGTCCGCGACTGCCCACTTTACCGAAGTGGGGATCTCAAGGGCCTTTGCCCGATCAGTTTTCCGCAAGCAGCGTCGCCATCCTTTCATAGTCCACGTCGATGCCGAGGGTTTTGCACTCGTCCATGAGTGCGTTGATGACTCGCGTCATCTGCGCGGTATCGTATGTGCTGGATCCCTGATACAGTCTGAGCACCAGATCGTCGCCGTCCGCGCTCTCGCACTCGGAGATCCAGCCGATGCCCTTCGCCTGCCACTCGTTGGCGACTAACACCGCATCCGCCCTGCTGACGCGCACCGTCACATAGTCGCCATAGTCGCGGATGATCTCGCGGTATACCTCGTTGCGCTTGATGTCAAGCGCCTCGGCGATCCGCTGGCAAAGCTCCCACATCAGGCGATTCTGGTCGTTGCTTCTCGGCTTTTTCTCCTTCTCGACGGAAAGCATATACCGCACGTCCGGCTTGAGCTTCGCCGCCATTCGTCTGGCGGCGAAGATGTCGACCACCGGGAAGCTCAGGCACGTCCGGCCGTCCTCGTCTTTTGTGATGGACGGCCGGAAAACGGAGGCCTTCACGATTCAAGCGCGGCGGCGTCTGCCTCGAGGGCTGCCGCCTTTTTGCGCTTCGTGGCGCACGCCCAGCAGAGCCGGACGCCGTAGGTCTTCTCAGTGGACTCCGCGATCTGCTCGGCCGCCCAATTGCCGACGTCCGCGATCACGTGCCCGCAGTCGGCACATTTTCCCACCGCTCTGCGTCTGGCCGCCTCGCTCTGGCGCTGGAAGCCTCGCTCCTCGCTGCCCTGCTGGTCGGGGTCGTCGCCGGTGATGATCTTGTACGCCTTGAGCAGCGCGTACTTGTCCGAGTACGTCATGGCCTTGCCGGGAGCCTTGTCGCCGTTGTCGATGCCGTCTCCGTATGTAGTCACGTCGACGTACTCGTCCGGCTTCTCGGTGTTGACGAAGCGGTACACGGTCTCAAGCCGCATGAAAAACTGCGATTTCTCGCTCGTGTTGCCGTTGTAGTTCGACGTCGTCGTGATGACGTCCTTGTCGATAATCTGCCGCTTCACGGGGTAGCTGTAGATGCCGTACTTCTGCTCGAGCGGCTTCACCGCCGCAAGCACGTCCGCCTCGCCGACGGCTTTGTAGCTGCCCTTGCCGACGTTGACGTTGAGGTTCTTCGCCACTGCGGACAGCTCCGCCGTCACGCCCGCGAGCTTCTCGTAAATGTTCATTTTTCGTCCTCCTTGATTGCCCACACCGCCGTGTTGACGCCGGTTGTCTCACTCTCGCGCTTGCCGACCGGCTCGATGAGCCCGAGCTTGCGCAGCTCCGTGAGGCGGGGTTTAACATAATTTTTGTCTCGCACGGGGATGAGCCCCGCGCAGTACATCGAGTCCGTCAGCTCCTCGGCCGTAAGCCCATCCGGGAAATACCTCAGATACTCGTAAATGGCCTGCCGCCGTGTCTGCGTCTCCGGGGCGACCTTGGTAAGCCCCTCGCGCCGCGTCTCGACGGTGATCATGTCGCGTTCCTCGTCGGCACGCGCAGCAGCCGCATGAGGTCTTCCGCCGCGCTGTCGCTGTACAGGTAGTGCTCGTTGATGTACGCCCGGCAGCAGTCCATGTGTACCGCGCCCTCGTCCGTGT
>CALDMA010000325.1 GCA_937915075.1 uncultured Oscillospiraceae bacterium | reverse complement strand
TCTGGGCAATGTGGATCAGCGCCGGACGGTCGTCTACGGAAAAGGACTGACGCTGGCGCATGACCTTGCGCTGTTTGAGCCGAAGGCACAGGCGATGATCCGGCTTTTGATGAACGAATACGGCCGGTATCGCTCACTCAGTTCTTACTATATGGGCTATGAGCCTCCGGATCATCGGAAAAACGAGATCACGCTGACCGGCGATTCCTTTGACCGTTGGTTCGATCTTTTATCCGACGCACCGGTAGATTATGCAGGCTCCCACCCGCTCACGCTCATGCAAAAAGACCCCCAGGTTCGTCTTCTGATCGCGGAAGAAGACGGCGGCGCGCGGCTGACGGTTCAGACACCCTGCCCCTACCGCTTTTTCGGCAGCTATCGGAGCTTGTACGCGCTGGGCGGCGGGGTGCTTTTACGCTGCTCAGGTGAGTTTCGGGAAAAGATCTACCCGCTGCTCGAATCCAGACAGCAGACCATGTTTCTGGCAAAGAAGGATCTTCCGACCTTCTGCGGCTGCGTGCTGCCGGCACTCGGCGAACAGGTCGAGGTCGAAGATCCGCAGAAGCTTTTTCAAAGCTACATCCCCGACCCCTGCACGGTCTGCTTCTATTTTGATATGGAGCAGGACACGCTGCTTGTCAAGCCGGTCTTCCGGTACGACACGCATTCGATCGCGTTTGACGATCCCTCCGAGTTCGACGGCGTACGGCGAAATAAAAAAGAAGAAGGTGCCGCTTTGCTGTTCGTCCGTCGCTTTTTTCAGCAGCAGGATCGGCAGTTTGTCTTGCAGGGCGAGGACGCGGCGTATGACTTTCTCACGGGTGCCATCGACGCTTTTCGCCGCAGAGGCGAGGTCTATTTCAGCGACCGCCTGAACCGCAAACGTCTCCAGCCCGCACCGGCCAGCATCGGTCTTTCCGTTTCCGATGGGCTTCTGACGTTGACGCTGGACACCGGCGGCTATCCGCCTGAGGAGCTTTCGGGGCTCTACCGGAGTATGCTGCTGCGCAGAAAATATCACCGTCTTCCGGACGGCCGGTATCTGGAGCTGGACGGCTCGTCGTGTGAAAAGCTGGCGGAAATGGCGCAGATGCTCCAGCTCTCCGGTCGGGAGCTTTCCCGCGGAAAAGCGACGCTTCCGGCCTATCGTGGGCTGTATCTTGACGAGCTGCTGTCGGGAACCGACGGCATCCGGGTCAGCCGCGACAGCCAGCTGCGCAGCATGATCCGCAATTTCAAGACGCTCTCCGAGAGCGACTACGCCTTGCCGTCGGAGCTGCACGCACAGCTCCGGCCGTATCAGCAGACTGGCTATCAGTGGCTTAAAACGCTGGAGAGCTACGGCTTCGGCGGCATTCTCGCGGACGAAATGGGACTTGGCAAAACGCTTCAGATGATCGCGTTTTTATCGTCCGTTCCCCGGAAAACCGCCGGTGCGCCGAGTCTTGTCGTCTGCCCGGCGTCTTTGATCTACAACTGGGGCGACGAGCTGCAAAAATTCGCCCCGCACTTGCGCTGTCAGCTGATTTTGGGAAATGCCGCCCAGCGCGAGCGTCTGCGCGCGGAAGCGGCGACATATGACGTATGGGTCAGCTCCTATGAACTCATCCGGCAGGACATCGAAGCATATACGATGCTGCAATTTTACTGCTGTGTACTCGATGAGGCTCAGCATATCAAAAACGCCTCGACGCTCGCGTCCAAGGCCGTCAAGCACCTATCGTGCCGGCAGCGGTTCGTGCTGACCGGGACGCCCATTGAAAACCGGCTCAGCGAACTCTGGAACTTGTTTGATTTCCTCATGCCGGGGTATCTCTACACCAATCACGCTTTCCGCGAAAAGCTGGAAAAGCCGATCCTCAAGTCCAAGGACCCGGGCGCCGAGTCTCATCTGCGGCGGCTGGTGCAGCCGTTTATACTGCGGCGGCTGAAAAAGGATGTACTCAAAGAGCTTCCGCCCAAGGAAGAATATGTCCGGAAAATCTCTCTGTCTGAGGAGGAGCAGAAGCTCTATTACGCCTGTGTGCAGGCCGCCGTTGCGGATCTCGGCGATGGGCAGGGCAAGCTGCAAATTCTCGCCGCGCTGACCCGGCTGCGGCAGGTGTGCTGCGATCCGGGACTCTGCTTTGAAAATTACGACGGCCCTGCGAGCAAGCTGGACGCCTGCGTGGAATTGTGCGAAGCGATGGTGGAAAACGGCCACCAGATCCTGCTGTTTTCGCAGTTCACCTCCATGCTCGACCGGCTGCGTGCGCGGCTGGATGCGCTGCATATTTCGAGCTTCACCCTTCAGGGCTCGACGTCCAAGGAAAAGCGCGCTTCCATGGTCAAGGCCTTCAACGCAGGCGAAGCTTCGGTCTTTCTCATCTCCCTGAAAGCAGGCGGCACGGGTCTGAATCTGACGGCGGCGGATATCGTGATCCACTTTGACCCCTGGTGGAACCAGGCGGCGCAGGATCAGGCGACGGATCGCGCCCATCGCATCGGCCAGCAGGCGCACGTGCAGGTCTATAAGCTGATCGCGAAGGACACCATCGAGGAAAAAATTCTGGAGCTTCAGGAAAAGAAGGCCGCATTATTGGACACAATATCCGGCTGCGAGGAGACCAGAATCCTGAATATGTCTTCCGAAGAACTGCTTTCGCTGCTGAAAAGCTGACATCTGATTCCAGCGGTGCAGATTTCGTCCGCCGATTTTCTCTGAAAATCCGAAAAACGCGGATTTTTTCTGTGCAATCAGATTGTCCCCGGCATCCATACGACGCTGCATGTTCTCCAGACCCTTCCCAATCCGGACAATACTCATGCTGCTGCGAGTACGGTTATTTCTTTCCAATAAGCTTGCCTCCTGTTGTTTTCGTTTTCCAATTTAGCTTTTTGTAATTCCAGCAAACGATTGCATCGCGCAGGCTTTTGCCAGGATTGTCCGCGAAAAAGTCACGGATGTAGGTATTGTCCTCAAACTGCCCGCCGATCTCCGGCTTGTGCCGCTTCTTTTCCTCTAAGAGCCGATCATACGCCAGAATTGCGTCCCCATAGGTCTTTTCGGCGTTTGCTTTCAGCCATTTCTGAAACAGGACATGGAAAGAAAACCTTTTCCCGATTTTCTCACGGAAAAAAGCTAAATTGGAAAACGGCACATCGCAGGAGCTGACCTCGCCGGTTTTGTTTTTTACGATGGTGTTCACCGCGATGCTGTCATATCGCGGCAGCTCACGCCCAACCGGGAGAATATAAAACGCCTTGATCCCGCTGGCCGCCCTGCCGATGCACCAGCAAAGAAGCATATTGAATTTATATCCGCGTTTTCGGCTGAACGAAATCAGCGGCGTGACATCCAGGGTCTTGAAGAACGTCACCAGGGATTGGGCGCGTTCATCCAAAGTCCAAACGCCGCCGCGCGGGCGGTCGTTTTCGGGTCGATCACAGTCGGTTTCATTCTGCACGCTCCAATGCTTCCAGGCTGCCCGACTGAATGGCGGGAATGCAGCGTTTGATCTTCTCTTCGTCCCAGTCCCACCAGCGCAGTGCTTCCAGCTTTCCGATGGTTTCCTCGTCAAACCGTCTGCGAATGGGCTTTGCCGGAACGCCGCCTACGATCGTATAGGGCGGCACATCCTTCGTCACCACGGCTCGGGTACCGATAATCGCGCCGTTGCCGATCCTGACACCCGGCATGATGATCGCCTCATAGCCGATCCACACATCGTTGCCGATTACGGTGTCGCCTTTGTTGTCCCAGGCATCGCAGATGTCTTTTACGTCCAGATCCCATTCGTCAAAGAAAATGTGGAAGGTATAGGTCGAAAGAGACTGGAGTGAATGGCTTCCGCTGGTGAACAGGAATTTCGCGCCGCAGGCAATCGAACAGAATTTCCCGATGATCAGGCGGTCGCCGTTGACCGGAT